>JBPCUG010000554.1:0-3260 GCA_051011275.1 Cyclobacteriaceae bacterium
GAATGGTATTCTTTAGGAACCGAAATACCAAAGTCGTCATCCCAAACGGCCACTAACATGGGAACTTGCAAGACACCAGCCGCATTTAAAGATTCGAAGAAGATACCTTCGGATGTTGCCGCATTACCTATCGTACCAAACGCTACTTCATTGCCATTGGTCGAAAAACTTTTAAAATCCCGCAGTAGTCGATTTTCTCTAAAGAGTTTGGAGGCATAGGCCAGGCCGACCAATCTTGGCATTTGAGCCGCTGTAGGAGAAATATCAGCAGAGCTATTCTTGCTATTGGCCAAGTCTTTCCATTGCCCTGACTCATCTAACAACCGAGTTGCAAAGTGGCCATTCATCAACCTTCCTGCCGAAGCCGGATCTGCTTCGATATCGGTATGGGCATATAATTGAGCGAAATATTGAGTGAGGGTTAGCTCACCAATGGCCATCATAAAAGTTTGATCCCTGTAATACCCGCTTCTAAAGTCTCCATTTTTGAAGGCTTTGGCCATGGCCACCTGGGCTAGCTCTTTACCATCACCGAAAATGCCGAATTTCGCCTTGCCCATGAAGACTTCTTTTCGGCCCATTAAACTAGCCTCCCTACTTTCACAGCACAACCTATAATCCGCCAAAACCTCCTTGACGGAGTATTTGGTCGTTTTTATGGATTTAGTTACACTCAAGTTGAATTGGTCAGGTAAGATAAGTGGTCCAAAATTAACCAAAAACCACTAGCTTTTCAAAAGAAGCTTAATCTGTCCTTTAATCTTACATCAGAATATAATTGAATGGATAAATTAGTCGGCAAACACTATCTTTGCTAGACAGATATTAACACCATTTTCGTTAACTATGTTTGGTCGGTTATTCAAAATATTATTTCTTTTGATCCTCTTCCTTATAGGAATGGCTAAAGTAGAAGCACAGCCTGAGATCACCTTTAGTTCAAAATCGCATGATTTTGGAAAGGTTAGCGAAGGAGAGATTGCTGCTGTTGAATTTATTTTTACTAATACTGGGGATCAGCCTTTGGTATTGGGGGAAATAAAAGCTTCTTGCGGGTGTACCACTCCTTTTTGGACCAAGGATCCCGTAATGCCAGGGCGAACAGGCAAAGTAAAAGCCTCTTATAATAGCAAAAACAGGCCAGGGGCTTTCAACAAAAGTATCACCGTTAATTCCAATGCCACAAGCCGAACCACTACTCTATTTATAAAGGGAACCGTGGAAAGAGCGCCTGTTGCAGCTAAGACATACACCGCCGCAGAAAAAGCTGTATCTCCTAAACTGGTGATTGAAAATACCACTACCTATCAATTGGGGAAGGTGGAAAAGAACAAAGCCGCCCCAATAAGGATTTTGGTGACTAATAAAGGTAAGAGCCCGTTGGAAATTAGCGGGGTCGAGTCCACTTGCCATTGTGTTGACTTACTGGCTTCAGAGCTTCCCACCATCCAACCGGGGCGCTCAGCTCCCATCACACTAATTTATGAGCCTAGAAGTGTTGGAAAAACCGCAGTTAATGCTTCTCTGATCTCTAACGATATTACCCAAAGCAAGCAACAGGTGGAAATCCTTTCTGAAGTGATCGCCCACGTAGATAGCCCTGTACTGCTACAGGAGAATCGCTCGAAGATCACTTTTTAAAACCCTAGGTATAAGCAAAATGTTTTTGTGGATTTATTTCCATGATAAATTTGGCATCCATTGCTATATTTACATACCCAAAATTTATCTAACATGATCATAGGTGTGCCCAAGGAAATAAAGAACAACGAAAACCGAGTAGCTGTAACACCTTCCGGAGCTAGAGAGTTGCAACGTCAAGGACATCAGGTCCTGGTGCAATCAACTGCCGGTATAGGAAGCGGATTTCCAGATGAGGAATATGCTGAAGCAGGAGCCGAGCTACTTCCTAATAGTGAATCAGTATATCAGAAAGGTGAAATGATCATAAAGGTAAAAGAGCCTATCGAGCAAGAATACGACTTGATCAAAGAGGACCAATTGCTTTTTACTTATTTTCATTTTGCCTCCTATCAGCCACTCACAGATGCGATGATCAAAAATAAGGCGGTGTGTTTAGCGTATGAAACAGTAGAGAAAGAAGATCGTAGCCTACCGCTGTTAATTCCGATGTCCGAGGTGGCCGGCCGAATGTCAATCCAAGAAGGAGCTAAATACCTGGAAAAACCATCACAAGGACGTGGTATATTGTTAGGCGGAGTTCCTGGAGTAAGGCCTGCCAAAGTGCTTATTCTAGGAGGAGGCATAGTAGGGACTCATGCCGCTACAATGGCTTCAGGCCTCGGCGCTGATGTTACTATTATGGACATAGACTTGAATCGTCTGCGCCATTTGGCTGACATTATGCCATCTAATGTAAATACATATATGTCCAGTGAATACAACATACGAGGCCTGTTGGACACTCATGACCTAATAATTGGGGCAGTGCTCATACCAGGCGCCAAAGCTCCCAGGCTAATCACCAGAGATATGCTTAAGCTGATGAAGCCCGGGACAGTAATGGTAGATGTGGCTGTGGATCAAGGTGGTTGCATTGAGACATGTAAGCCAACTACGCATGAAAATCCTACCTACGTTATAAATAATATAGTGCACTATTGCGTGGCCAATATGCCAGGTGCTGTTCCCTATACATCCACCCTGGCCCTCACCAACGCTACATTGCCATATGCTATTTCGCTGGCCAATTTAGGCTGGAAGAAGGCCTGTCAGCAACATCATGATTTAAGACTTGGATTGAACATTGTAAAGGGAGATGTAGTATATAAAGGTGTGGCTGAGGCTTTTGATTTACCCCATGTGCCGGTGACCAATTTTCTGAATTAACCTTTTTCAATCCATCTCAGGCAACCCGCTTAAAAAGCGATACGATCCCTGCTTGTGGTCTATTTCGCAGCAATAGTGTTTCAATCCATTACTAACAGAAATATATTTTGCTTGCTTGGATTTGTTATAAACTGATGCCTGTTCAAATACCTCAGGTCCCAGTACAACAGTTGGAGCTTTGCACTCTATGACAATGAACGGTGCACCAGTGCGATCGTATACCATTATATCCGATCTTTTGGAGAGCTTATTATACTTAAGTGAAGACTCAACTTTGATTAAACTTTTTGGATATCCTAAAACACTGGTTAGGTAATTGATAAGATGTTGGCGCACCCACTCTTCCGGAGTAAGCACAACAAATTTTTTACGGATCGGATCAAATATCTGAGGCTTGCCCTCAGTATTCC
>JBPCUG010000555.1:0-10373 GCA_051011275.1 Cyclobacteriaceae bacterium
GTAAAAGGTTATAGATAAATCTCCGGTGTATCCAATATTCCCTTCATTGTTGATATCAAAGTCAACGGAAATATCCGTATCTGGACAGGAAGGTTGTGTTATTACGATCGAGGCTTCTAGAAGCCCAATATCAGGTGTAGTCGGGCAAACCAATGTCGCAGGTACAAGCGAGTTTGTATTCTCAGTTTTATCTAATTTATTTGCTGAAGCGGTTACTTCCAATGAGGTGACCCCTTTTGATGGGGTTAGTTTAAAAAGGAACTGGTTATTTGCCTTGGTTATTAATACCGATCCCAATACAAAAACAACAAATACCAAGCCTGTAAGAAGCTTTGTAATAGCCTTTGATCTTAATTGCAAAACACCTCTTAAACCCTTGTTCAATACACCAAACATTGTTTTCAAAAGTAACCCTTTCACCTCTGCTTTATGCCTCTAAATCAACCCCTTACTAATACATGTACTTTTGAAAGTTAAAATGTACCTAAAGTGGATTTATGCCTAAAATTTTCTGCTAAAGGCGAATTAATTACCCCGTTTTTTAGCATCATAGGTATGACTTTTCAAGCGTTGTTTTTTCTTGAAATACGTGAATAAATAGGCTACGGAAACGCTGGCCACCCGGTTAGAATAAAGCATATTATCAGCAAAATCATCAATCATGAATTCCCTTTCCTCAGCCATGTAAGTATGGCCCAATTCAAAGCGAAAATCTAGCTGAATATGACGATCATCCATAATTTCAAACCTGGTGCCAGCATTTAAAGTTAAACCGATTTGGTAGCAATTGGCAGTAGGTACATTTAGGCCAAAATCGTAGTCGTATTTAACTACAGACTCACCGAATACGGGAGTAAGTTTTCCTCCACCTCCAAGCCAGTAGCTTATGGTACCACCAGCTCCCAAGTACCATCTAAAAGCTCTATCCCCCTGGGTATAATTCAATAGAATCGGGAGGTCCAGATAATTTGAATAGGCTTTATGTTCATATAAATCCTGTCCATATACACTCTTTCCCTTTCTTTGAAAAAGCAGCTCAGTTTGAAGGCCAAATTGCTGCGTAACAGGGATAAATACCATGCCACCCACCTGAAAACCAGGTTGCAAACCCGACTTATAGGTATTTCCACTGAATTGATCGAAGCTGGGCTTGGTAATTGTAAGACCTGCTTTAGGGCCAAACTGGATCTGGCTTAAAGCTGGAATTTGAAAGCACCAAAATAAGATCAATATGATTATGTTTTTCTTGATCACTTGCTTACCTGATTAATGTGAGACTTCCTGATCTTGCATTTTTATTACTATCAGGGCAGCGTACCACAAAGTAGTAAGCCCCTTCAATAACCGGTTGTCCATTAAATGTTCCATCCCATTCGTTTCCGGAATAAGACTTCTGTTCAAAAAGCAAATTGCCTTGTCGGTTAAAAATTGACACAGTACAATCAGGGTACCTCTCCATATTCTGGATCACCCATCGATCATTTTGTCCGTCATTGTTGGGAGAAAATAGCGGCTTTGGATTTACATTGATTCCATCCCCTACCCGAACAGTAACCTCAGCTGAATTAAAGCATCCATTTGTTCCTTCTGCTAAAACTGTGTAGGTTGTGGTACGATCTACTATAGCAGTCGGATTTGGACTATTAGGATCACTAAGTCCTTCCACCGGGGTCCAGCTATAATTGAAGCCCCCGGTTGCTGTCAATTGTACAGTGTCACCGGCAAATACTCTATCAATATCAACTGAGGTGGTAATATCGGGCAAAGGCAAAGTCACCACTTCAATTTGCGCCTGAGTAATACATCCAGCTGTAGTAACGACTTCCACTGTATATATCCCAGGATCCGTTGCCGCTATGCTAGAGTTAGTTGCCCCTGTACTCCACAGATATGAGGTATGTATGTCGTCCACAGAAAGATTAATCGTATCATTTTCACACATCACCGTATCCCGATCAGCGATGATACTTACGGTTGGCGATGCTACCACATCAATGGTCCTACTATAAGTATCGCTGCAGTCTACATCGTCATAATGCACAGTTAGGCTAACGGTATAGGTGTTCAAGGCGGCATAGGTATGGTTAGGGTTTTGGTTAGTAGAAGTTGCTCCATCACCAAAGTCCCATTGATAAAATACGTTTAAGCTCGTATCCATCAGAGATGAATCAGTAAATGTAACAGGCAAGTTGAGGCAGGCAGTACTAGGTGCCGAGAAACCTGCAGTTGGCGGAGGGGTAACCTTGATCTCCATTGGTGCTGATTCTTTACTACAACCATCGGCATTGGTAACGGCAACTGTATAGAATCCCGACTGACTAGCTACCACCCCGAAGGTGTTGGCACCAGCTATTACGATCCCATCTCTGAGCCATTGATAACTAAGGCCTGGAACCGAAGGAACATAAAGTGTGGCTGATTTCCCTACACAAAATGTGGTTAGATCGCTGGTGGTAATGGTTAGATCAGGAACTATACTTTCAACAACGTTGGTGATACCCGGAGCGCTTACACAGGCACCGGTTGAGATAATTACTTGATAATCTCCAGCCATGGCAGAGTTAAAATTGCTTATGCTTGGATTCTGTTGATCAGAGATAAAGCCATTTGGTCCCGTCCAACTGTAAGTGCCACCATCCACAAATGATGTAGTCAAATCCAGAGTGGCCCCCAAACAAATCGGCCCGTTATTGCCAGCCAAAGGTGTGCCCGAGCCACCTCCGCCAATCTCGGTAACTGCCACCGTATTGGAGGTTTCTACACAAGTTCCGCTATTGCCGGTAGTAGTCACCCAATAATCTCCGCCACTACTCACGGTAAGTGAGTTACCCGGAGTCCCAATTGGGCTGCCATCCTTGTACCACTGATAAACCACGCCTACTGCGTTGGTGGCATTTAGTTGCAAAGAATTACCGGAACAAAGCGTAAGCGGACCAGCAGGACTCACCTCCGGCGCCACGCAGTTTTGATTGAGAAGTATGGATAACTGAAAACTTTCAATACTTGTAAAAGCAATATCTGGCTTGGCGTCTCCATTTATATCTCCAAGTTTAACATTTCGATTTTGCTCGTTAACTCTTATGTCATGGCGCTCCAACTCAACAGTAGCGCTGGTAGTGATATTTCGCAAATGGGTCATTTGTTGGGTTGGGCTAAAAGAGGTAATCATTAAATCTAATTTCCCATCACCATCCATATCTCCCAGGTCAATCCCAACTGGCGTTTCGGCCACTTGAAAGATCTTTTGATTGTCAAAAGCTATACCTGTGTTGGTGGTAGTATTTTGCAAAACAGATATATCATCACTTAGGAAACGAGTAACTATTATTTCAGGCAAATTGTCATCATTCAGATCACCTACCACTAAATTTGAAAGGTTGCCCGATACATTTAATAAAAACACTGGAGCGAAAGATACCGAGGAAGAATTAGTGGTATTCTCAAAAATGTAAATGTCTCTAGAAAGAAACGGGTTGACCACAATCTCAGGCCTATCATCGCCATTCAGATCTTCAACGGCTAATCCAGCAGAAGCCAAAATAGTGTCGGGAAGTCCGAAAGTAATTTCTGGACCGAAACTTAAACTTCCAGGTGACGATAGATTCCTAAATACGGAAATAAACTTGCTGGCTTGGTTGGTAGCAATTATTTCAGGTGTTCCGTCCCCGTTTAAATCTCTGATCACAATCCTCCTGGGCTTTGCTCCAGCGGTAGGTAGTAGCACAGGTGAATCAAAGCTTAAACTCCCTGGGGTACTATTATTGCGTACTGCGATCAAAGCACCTCCGGTTCCACCTTCTCTGGAAAAGACCAAATCCGGTTTACCATCTCCGTCGAGATCTCTGCTGGTTAAATTTAAAGTAGGAGCTCCTAGATCAAGATTTCTGACAACGAAGCTCACAGTGCTTAGGGTACTGGTATTCCTGTAAATGTTCACGAAATTTGAGAGCTGGTGAGAGGTGACTACGTCATTCTTCCCATCCCCATCAATATCAACCATTACCAGGTCGAATAGTCCATTTTGAGCTGCAAAATCAAATTGCCCATCCAGCAAACTAGGATCAAAACCTGACCCACCAAAACTGATAAAAAACAAATCGGAAGAGTAACCGATGTGCCCTGAAGCAATATTGGTAACCGAGATACTACTGATGGTACTACCACCTGGCACCAGTGCTTGGATCAGGTTATCGACGACAGTAAGTACCGAAGACTCTGCCGCTCCGAAGAAAACCTTGACTCCCAAAGTGGAATTACCAAAGCCGCTTCCGGAAATAGCAACTGTATCGTTGACAGCTCCGTGATCCTTGTCAATACTAGTAATGATTGGGGTCTGTGCCTGAGAGGTTCCGGCAAAGACGAAGACCATTAATACGGCCACTAGTATTCCCTTTTGATATTTTATTCTGGATATATCCATCTTACTTAATTTCCATGTAATAGGCATCATCAAATAATCCAAACTGCTTGGTCTTCTCCAATTCTTCCTTAGCCTCTTCCTCAGTACTGGTCTTGGCTATGTACACATGATACTTTTTATCCTCCGGGTTATAACCAAACTCGGTCCGATAACCATAGTAGTTGATCAGGTTAGCCCAATAGTCATAAGCTGCCTCAAAACTGTCCAGAGTTTGAAGTATCACATAGTGGTCCGATTCCATCTGCTCATGATAGCTGCGTCCGGGATCCTGGTCGGTTGAAACTTTCGGAGTACTTTCCTTTAATTCAGTAGGTAGCTCCACTCCAGATACCTCTTTCGAATTTGGCTGCAATTCCTCATCGAATTCATCCTCTACATTATCCTCTTCCCAAAGCTCCATTTCATCAACTTGAATAATTTCTTCTGGTATTTCTTCATATTCTTCTTCGTCATCATCAAGACCGAAAAGATCATCAAGCAGCATTTGGTCATTGTTAGAATAAAACCTAGCATCTCGATTCCCGTATTCACGGTCCTTCGGTGGTCTTTTCTCGAAACTTTTCTTTTTGCCTAAATTGATGCTTAGCTGAAACTCATGTGTTCCATCTGGGATACCATCCACTTGGGAGGTGGCCAATTCGTAGGCGTAGCCAACACTTAAAAAGTCCTTTATCTTGAATCCGAATAGACCGGTGACTCCATAATCTTGCCGATATGATCCGCCCACCCAAACCAGGTCCTTGATATATACCACACCTAGCGCTTCCAACTGCTCTGGCAAGGTTTCCGTAACGCGATAAATGAGATGTGGCTCAAAAGCAATGCCCTCCTCGCTTCCGAAACGGTAGTTGGCCATTATGTTATAGTTCTTGACTGGATCGAGCTCTATCGGTTCAAATTCATTAATCCCGATCACCTCGCGCCTGAAAAGGCTGGGCAGGCCGAAGCTAAGATTCAAACCCTTCATATGATAGTTAATGCCAAAACTGCCGGAGGGATTAAAGTTGTTATCCACCAGATCGAACAAAGCTGGATCGTTTAATATGGCTGGGTCATTGATATTGGCAAGCTCCAAGTTGTTCATCGCAAACCCTCCTGACAATCCAAATCGGATGTATTGTTGGTCGCCGAGTTTCGCTTTATAAGCGATCGAAAGCTGAAGCGAAGTAGCTTTTAACAAGCTCCTTTCATCCTGATATATGTTGGTCCCTAGTGCAAGATTTTTTTTCAGTGGCGTATGAAAACTAAATGTAGAAGTTACAGGCGCGCCTTCAATGCCAATCCATTGTCGTCGATGGGTAAGAAAGGCCACTGGTCTCTCTTTAAAACCAGCATAGGCAGGATTGTAAACATATGGATTTAGGAAGAATTGACTGTAAATGGGTGTCTGCTGGGCACGTAGATCCTGATTGCTAAGGCCAAAAGCTAAAATTAACAAGGCCAATTTGATCATTATGAGTTCCATTCGATGAAACATTGACCGAATTATTACATGCCTGAGAAGCAGGGGATTTGCCCTCATGGAAGTTGGTTGGATTATATTTTCGCCGATTGTCCTAATTGTGCTTTTTCTTTATGATCCAAAGGCCCGAAAATGAAGCATACAAGCCTTGTTTGGGTGCACACATTTTTATCAGCCTATTTCATCAAAATACGGCAAATAGCGGCAGCGGTTAGGCCATTAGAAAGGCAATTATTACATCTGTAGAGAAAACAGAAGGAATTGCATAAATTTACTTATTTTGAGATTTTATATAACTTAAGGTATACAAAATCGCAATAATTATGGGCTCCAGGCCTAAAAAAATGCTGCTCTGATTGAAGGTAATTAGGGTATGTCTAATGTTTTGATGGGCTTTAGGCCTTTGTCTTTAGCAATTGTAAGCAAATACTCATAGGCCTCCTGAAAATCATTTCTGATCTTTCCTTCTAAAACTGCTTCCTTCAATGCCTCCTTCATCTCACCCACAAGCTTGCTGGGTTTAAGTGCAAACACCTCCATTATATGTTCTCCAGTAATAACTGGTTGGAAATTTCTTACTTTGTCCTTCTCTTCCACTTGGAACAACTTCCTCTCTACCCTATCAAAATTCCTAAGGTATTTCTTTACTTTGTCGTGGTTCTTTGAGGTTATATCAGCTCGACATAAGATCATTAGTGCCTCCAAATCATCACCTGCCTCGAATAGCAACCGCCTTAATGCGGAATCCGTAACCTGTTCCTTTACCAGGGCGATCGGACGTAGGTGCAGCCTCACAAGCTTCTGCACAAATTTCATCTTGTCATTTAAAGGTAAGCGCATCTTTCTAAAAATACCTGGTACCATCCTCGCGCCTTTATCTTCGTGCCCATGAAAGGTCCACCCTACCTTATCATTAAATCTTTTTGTTGGCGGTTTCGCGATGTCATGTAATATCGCGGACCATCGGAGCCATAGATCATCACTAACTTTGGCTACGTTATCAAGTACTTGCAAAGTATGATAGAAGTTGTCCTTATGAGATCTTCCTTTAATGGTTTCGACACCTTGCAGTGCCACCATTTCCGGAAAGATTAACTTCAATATTCCCGAATGGAAAAGTAGTTTGAATCCGTAAGAAGGTTGGGGAGATGCTACAATCTTATTCAGCTCAACTACAATGCGCTCCTGAGATACTATCTTAAGGCGATCCAAATTATTTGTTATGGCGGCAAAAGTATCAGGCTCAATATCAAAGTGCAGTTGTGATGCAAAGCGAATGGCCCGCAGCATCCGCAAAGGATCATCAGAAAATGTTACTTCCGGATCATTAGGAGTGCGAATAATTTTGTCATCAAGATCCTTCAATCCATTAAAGGAGTCCAACAGCTTTCCAAAGTCTTTAGAATTAAGGCTAATGGCTAGTGCATTTATGGTAAAATCTCTTCTTAATTGATCATCGACAAGGGTACCGGGTACAACTTGAGGTTTTCTCGAATCCTTCTGATAGGATTCCTTTCTGGCACCAACGAATTCTATCTCCACATCCTTGTATTTTAACATTGCAGTACCAAAGGTTTTGAAGATGTGAACTTTGGTTGGACGGTCTAAAGAGGCAGCAACGGCTTTAGCTAGAGCTATGCCATCACCTAGGCACACTATATCGATGTCCTTACTTTGTTTTTCAAGTAGATAATCTCTGACAAAACCTCCAACCACATAGCAATCAACTCGCAACGACTGCGCGGTCAATTGAACATTCTTCAGGATCTTAATTGATTCTATCGCTTTGGAGCAATTCATCCACCAAACAAATGAAATTGTCCGGCAAATTTAAGAACTAAACTAAAGGGGACAAGGGACTCCTTTTAAAACCTCAAATCGGCTATGAGTGAAAATAGAGGACAAAAACTATTCTCGTGTTGAAAAAGTAGGACAAGGAATAAACTTCTCTTTGCGCTTTTTGCGATGTTTCCCATCATCAGCATTGGCAAACTGGTAGTTAATTGAAAGTTCATGCGCACCTCCCGTACTAGCTGTGAGCCCAGAAACAGTCATATCAAAGCTGTAACCAATTTCAAATTGTGAGTACCTGAGACCAAACATAAATACCACCGCATCATGATTGACGTTATCATTTACATTCTGCTGTAGTGGGATACCACGGTACCAGAATCCAGCTACAATAGGGTCATATCTGAAGTGCAGCCCAAAGTCCAATTGATCAAAGGTTCCTTGCTTCTTGTAGATCAATGAAGGGGCAATACTTGCTTCCTTATCCTTTACCAATGGTCCGCCGTAAAGTGGTATTCTTACCCCCGCATGTACGGAATACTTTATAGGTAGTTCACTTTCCTGATCTAGTAATGATTGATTGGGTTGATTCAAATGATAGGCTGAGAATCCGGCCCAAAATTTTTGGTTATACACTACCAAGCCCGTTCCAAACTCAAAGAAATCAGTGCTATTTAAGGAGTTTCTAATTGGATCAACCGTATCATCGAAAATTCGATTGGCTGTTATATCTAATTGGTCGCCGAAAACCAGCTTATTAAAATCTAGATCTCTAACCCCATAACCAAAATATGCTCCTGGAGATACTATCCACTTCTCAGCCAACTGCACTTTGTAAGAATACAATAAGCCAATATTGGTCGATCTAAGAGATGCAGAGCCCGCTTTATCGGTAGTGGCAAGTATTCCAAAACCACTGCTCACGTTGGGCTTAAAATAATCATAGGAAAACGAATAAGTAACGTAGGTTTTAGAAATCGCCGGCCATTGATTCCGGTAATTTGATATAAACCTATGTTGCTTGGTTGTACCGGTAAAGCCCGGATTAAGATACAAAGGAGCCGCATAAAATTGCGAAAACTGAGGATCCTGAGCTTGCAAGCCAGGCGCTGCCAGCAGCACAACAAAAACACCTATTATTAACTTCTTGATCATTTACTTTAATTCTTTTTCACAACCCAAAATCATCTCAATAAGGTGACGTCACCAGTTTTGACTGTATTCTTACCGCTTATGAATTTCATTTTCACTTTATAGACGTATACATCTTGTGTAACCGGCTTGCCATTAAAGTTGCCATCCCATCCTGGATCACTAACTTGGTCTGTTACATAAAGCAGTTCGCCCCATCGATCATAGATTTCCATATAAAAGTCGACTACCCCAACTATTTCAGGTTTGAACGTGTCGTTCTGCCCATCGCCATTAGGCGTAAATGTGTTCGGAATTAAGAACTTACCTCCATCATTGGCAAACACTGCTTTCTCAATGGTCAAGCTGTCACTACACCCGTTCACACTGGTGACAATCAGGGTTACATCATAGTTACCTGCTTTCTCATACTTATGTATCGGTTCGAATTCTGTAGATCCATTTCCGTCTCCGAAATCCCATAGATAACTATCAGCTCCTTCACTGCGATTTACCAGTCGTATGCTTTCATCAGGTAAGAATACTTCTTCCGGACGCACAGAGAAATTTGCTACCGCTTCTGCATATACCTCAATGATAAATTCCTTTCGTTCGGTCACCACCGAATCCAGCTCATTGCTGGCTGACAAAGTCACGGTATAGGTTCCCGGATCGTAATAAGTATATGTAGGATTTTGTTGTCGAGATGTACCAATACCATCACCGAAATCCCATTGGAAGGTACCGGGGCTAGCGTATTGGGACAAATTGGTAAAGTTTACAGTAACCGGTGCGCAGCCATTAGGTGTATCATAATCAAAGTCAACAACAGGTGGTATGGCTATTACTTCTACCGTATCGTAGGCAATTCCAATACATCCGGTTGTAGGGTCTGTCACCTCCAGAGTAATCGGGAAGACACCAAAGGTACCATATGTATGTGTGCTAGTGTTTGGATCCGTAGAAAAAGTACCGTCTCCAAAATCCCACCGATAATCCCAGGGGTTCGCCGGTGTAGTATCTACAATTGTAACAGTTGAACTCGGTAATGTTTGCGTTTTTGGAGTGACCGTAAACGAAGGTTGCAATTGAGGGAAAGCTGTAACCGTCTCAACTTTAGCATTCCTACATCCATAAATATTTTCTACTGTATAGGTTACATCGTAATCTATTGGGTTTACAGTATTGTTTAGGAAAGTGTAAGTGAAATTAGTTTTCGAAGCAAATTCTTGAGTGAAGTTGACTCCGGGACCTATCACGTTCCAAATTCTTCGAACAATAGTCGTATCGTTGGAGTCATCAAAGAAAATGGCATCCCAAGGCGCACAATCACCAGAAGTCGGGGTAAAAAATCTGGCCTCGGCTTCGGGATAAACGGTGATCAACTCCTCGTCAATATAAGGGCAATTATTCGTAGGCTCTATTGCTATAAGCTGCACCCTATAATCCCCAATGCTAGTAAACTGATAAGTAAAGTTACCAAGCAGGTTTCCTGATGTTGGTACATCCTGTATCGGATCATTAGCTCCGTAAGTCACCCAAAATTCAAAAACAGTTCCTGGTGGATAG
>JBPCUG010000556.1:0-7416 GCA_051011275.1 Cyclobacteriaceae bacterium
ATATAGCTCGTTGGCAAGATCTATTTTGTTGCACATAGCAGCAGCAATGATGGCCCAACCAGCAGGTCTGAAATAAATATTGCCATTGCGAAAACCCGGGGCATAGATGGATTGGGTCCCGATATAATCAACATACTTTGAATAGGATGGCCAAAATACCAGGGGCCCATATTCGGTGGACAGATGCCGTTGCACCGACTCCAATGTTTTGTCCGCTCTTTCTGGCGTTGCCACCCCGCTTAATATGGGCCATGATTGCGCATTTAAATAGATTTTCCCTTCCTCATTTTGGTGACTGCCCACTGGCTGAGGCGTGTTTCTGGAATCCGCAAAAGCCCTGATGTACCATTCTCCGTCCCAGGCATGCTGATTAACTCCATCGCGGATCTTTTGATAATGTGTCATCCATTGATCCGCTGCTTTCTCTTTTTTTACTTTCAGAGCTATTTCAGCATAGCCTTTCAAGATGTAGGCCAATTGATTCGCTAGCATAACACTTTCAGCTTCACCTTTTTGACTGATCATAGTGAATTCGTCCATCCAATCACCAGACTCCTTGGGAATCAAGGCTAGACCACGTTCGTTTAATACTTTAAGGGCAATGGCTATGGCAGATTCAATGTGTTCAAATACGGTGGCCTCCGTGCCATCGATGTACGGAACCACTTCAGTCAAGAAATCTTTATCAGCAGTTTCAATCAGATAGTAGTAAATAGAAAAGAGAAACACGTAGATCTGATGGTGATGTGGAACCTCACGACTACCTGAGATATCTTCAGGAGGCCATTGTATTCCCATATCCCCGTCTTCCATGGCACTTGGATAGGAATGTAGTTTGGTGCCTGCAGTCCCAGGGGATTGGTTTTTCAAAAGAATGTCGCGTATTGAGGTTTTTAATATATCTAAATCGAGTGGGACTAACGGAAATTCAGGATGTAAAAGCAGGCGGTCCCCTTCCAATCCATAAGCCCACATGCCTGCGCCATAACCCTTTGAATCCAATTCTCTGGTAAGTGCCTGACGCCAGTGATATTGTGACCATATATTGATAATCCGGTCATTGGCCTCATCCGGGGTTTTAATGGTAATGGTATTGTCCAGAAAGTTGGTGTAAAAGGACTTTGTGGTTTCAAATTCAGAATTGGTGATAGCGACATCACTATATTTTTGAACCACTTTATCAATTTCATCGAGGGTCTTTTCCATACCAAGTATGTAAACCACCTCTTTGGTTTTACGTGGCTTGAGAGAAAGGCTGACCTGTAACACCCCCAATGGATTTTCATCATAACTCCAGAACTCAGTATTCGAGCAAATTCCTTTTGCAATGGCTATAGGGTCCTTCCAGCTTCCTTTTCGACCCAAATAATTCTCTTTTAGTGTTTCAAAAGACTGAATGTTTTCGCTGGCAGTAAAAAAACCCGTATATGGCCATGGGATACTAGTAGCGGTGTGTTTCCAATTAGTTTGCTCCCCATAGAGCACATTATTTTCGAAGTGCACCTTTTTGTAGAGGTTGTGCTGGCTGCCACCAACGCCATTAGTTTTATAAGTGATGGTTTTCACCCGATCCCCTAAGTTCCATTCTACCTGGCCGAATATGGAGATGTCCCTGTCCCTTGTAGACAAATTGGTAATTTTAACCAAAGCCAGCAGCACATTGTCATTTCTGGGTATGAAGTAGGTCAGCTCAGTTTTCAGTCCATCTTTCTCTTTGAGCAGCTTGCTATACCCCAACCCAATGGTACCTCGCCAGGGCTCATCTTCATCCGATTCATTGAGTAAGAAATAATCTTTGGATTGATTATCCCGGATAAAATAGTGACCAGAAACAGTCTGGGGATTGACCAGGCCATTAAGATTAGGGTCTAAGAGAAAACTTTCAATATAACCGTTATGAGTCACCCAGGTAAAGAACATGTCGTTGCTGAGCCGGTTTAACCAGGGTCTGGGCAAGTGGCTTTCGCTAACAATGCATTCCATCCCATCATCTGAAAAGGAATAGTATGGATTTGTCTGTTGTGCAACGGAAATATTGGTTATCAAGACCAACAGTGTGATAGCAATTGAAAATGCGTCTACAGTGGAAATCCTATGCATAATTGTTTCTTCTAGTGATCTGAATTCTGAGGGCTTCTCTTTCATACCCTCCTGCAATTGTTCCCCAAACTAGTACACCGGGATAGCAAGGGCAAAGTTTTGATAATAAGGAAATTTTTGGCTTTTTTTGCTACCTCTTATTCATCAATTCCTTATGAAAATTTGACAAACACCACTATTTGTAGCTCGTGTTATAGCTCGTGTGTTAGTTTCAAACGGAAGCAGTTCCATTTCATCAAGAATTTCCATCAGTATTTTGATACCTGATTTATAATAATCAACTTGTTGGTTTCAGTCCCTGTTCTTCCGTACAGGTGTGGCGTGAATGTCCCCTTGAAATCCATTCAGATCATGCTCGTCTTCTCCCTTTAGATTCCAATCCCCGAGTTCTTGTCGAGCCGCATCCGCATCTTGTAATAATTCCTGCACTATTTCAGGAAATTTTTCCGCTACATCCACCTGTTCTTCTATATCTTGTTCCAAGTTGAACAACATATGGACTAGTAAGGAGTCCAGAGTTCCCCTACCCCATCTACTTCCTGCATAAAAAGGAACTGACTCAGGTGTGCGCGCCAGGTGGAGCTTCCACCTTCCCTTTCTAATGGTTTGTAGATTTTTTCCCTGATAGGCATATAGCACTTCGTGAAGGGATTTTGCTCCCTTTTCATTTTTCAATAGGGGCCATAGGTTTTTACCATCAATCACCCTGTCACTTGGTATTGTAGCCCCTGCAATATGAGCTATTGTAGGAAATATGTCCATGGAGCTGACCAGTTCATTCGAGACCAATCCAGGAGTGATTTTCCCGGGGTATTTTACAATGGCAGGGACCCTATGGCCTCCTTCAAAAGTGTTGAATTTACTTCCTTTTAACGGCCAGGCACTTCCTGCCGAACGAACGGTATCCGGGGTAAGCCACGGGCCATTATCGGAAGTGAAGAATATCACCGTATTGTCTGTAACTCGTAATTTGTCCAACTCATTGAGTATCTCCCCGATGTGCCAGTCGAGTTCACGCACCATAGCTGGATAAACGCCTTGACGTATGTCTCCTTTTGCCTCTACTCTTTCTTTCCATTCTTCGTCACTGGCAAATTGCCTGCTAGGCTCCCATGGCCCATGGACAAGGTAATGGGACAGGTATAAGAAAAAAGGGGTATTGTCTTCCTTAGCCTGGTGCAGAAACGACTTAGCCTCGTTGGTAATAAGTTGATGAACATTCTGATACAGTACACTGTCCCCTGTTAAAGAATCTCCTTTATAGGTCTCCCCTTTTTGTCCGCGGTGGAAGTTGTGCATCCTGCCATAATAATGATCAAATCCATGTCTTAAAGGACGATAATCGTAATGTTCTCCCATATGCCACTTACCAATAGCAGCCGAGGTATAACCCAAAGGTTTCAGCATTTCAGCAATAGTCACTTCGTCCTGGTATAGCCCCAAGTGCTCATACTGCTCCTCATCAAATGGATGCGAAACCACTACATATCCATTTCTTGGGGGGTAACGGCCGGTAAGGATGGAGGCTCTGGAAGGGGCACAAATCGAATTGGCAGATTGCCAATCTGTAAATCTTATTCCTTCACTTGCTAATGTGTCAATATTTGGCGTTTGTATGCCGGAGTCTCTCGTGTTGTAGCAGCCTAAATCGTTGTAGCCCAAGTCGTCGACCAAAATCACTATGAAATTGGGTTGATCCGAAACTGTAACATGCTTTTTCTGACAACCGAAACTTGTAAGAATGGCAAACACAAATAAGGATGATTTGATTTTCATATTATATCAGGTAACTATTACCTCATAAAGCTTGATATTCAGTTTCATCTCACTCATTATCCTCATTCACCCCAATCACTCCGAGCCCCGCATTATTGCTACCAACCAAAAGCATGGCTTTTTCCAATCCTTGGTGCTCTATCAATTTCATGGATTTAACATCTCCGGGAATAAACAACCCAGAGCGTTCCCAGGAAATGGGCCGGTAATTTTTATTATTATCAGCCAGTAATAACAACCCCACACCTGCATCAAGCCTGGGCGTCTCAACTTCCGTATGGTAAATGCCCCCGGCAAGAATAGCATCTTCAATTCCATCTCCATTCACATCATAAAATTCACAGGCCAATACAGGGAAGATTTGGGCCTCTTCGGGGAGAGGGATTTTGTCAAACCGGCCTTCTCCTTTATTTAATAATAATATGGATCTGAATTCTGTAGCTTCTCTTTGATATGACTCCTGCAATTGTTCACCAAAAAGGTCCCCCATAGTAGCATGGGCAAAGCTTTGATAAGTAGGAAATTCTTCTGCGATAAAAGGCATTTGTCCCGATGAGCATTCCCTACCCCGCAACGGCACATATTGGTCATTGTACTGATAACTAAGCATCATATCATGAGTCCCATTGTGGTCAAAATCACCAGCGAAAATTTTAAAGGGTTGCTCAGGGGACGCCTTAAATTTGGAATTTAACCCCAGGTTTCCCATTATATAATCAGGAAGTTGGTCATTATTGACATCAGTTTCGGCAACGGTAAACCACCAGCCCTTTTCCTGATCAAGGCGGCTGCTCCCCGAAATATCCCTGAATACACCTTGCTCATTTTTAAATAGGCCAATATGGGTCCACTCCCCTACGGCAATGAAGTCAGTCCATCCATCATTATTAAAATCCGTTGCTATAATTTTATTAATGGCACCAAAGGTTGCCAAACCCGGGGCGACCTGTTCGGTCACATCTGTGAATCGTCCTTGGTTATTTTGATAAATAACGGAGGGCTGAGAGGTTGGGAATTTACCAGGCACCATCCTATTGCCGAGCACCAAGTCTTTATCACCGTCCTGATCGAAGTCCAAACTCGATATGGATTTACCACTATATTTGTAAGGATCGGTGAATAGATAATCGGCCCGGCTAAGATTACCCTTTCCGTCATTGATGTATAATCGATCAGCATAATACTTTGATTGCGGTGGATGTTCATTACCTCCACTGGTTACTATAAGATCATTGTCCTGGTCGTCATCAATATCGAAAATAACGGCTCCCATATCTTCCGCCATGCGGTCCTTTTGCAGTGCAGAAGATGGAATTTCCTTGAAACCATCCGGGGACTGAACAAACAAATGGCCGGCCTGCCCCGAAGCTCCTCCAATGAATAGATCATCGTTCCCATCCCCATTCAAATCACCTGTTGCCATAAAAGGCCCCAAAGTTGATTGTCTATAAGGAAGCAGGGTTTCTTTAGCGAAATCATCGTAGTTATTTTCAGTATGCCCGTAAGTCAAAGAGACTTCCCGGGCATCCAGAGGGGTGAAAACTTGATTATGTTTCGATAACTTTTTTTGTTGTATTCCTGCTTCCTTTTCAAAAAATTCTAGCATCTGGTTGGCTTGTACATCATACCTTTCTTCATATTTGCCGGAAGGCCATAAAATAGCTACGGTATCGACCTGCATCTGATTTCCCAGGCCGAAATGGGCAATATTTTCTACCGCAGACAGGTATCCTCTCACCCGGGAAATTTCGATAGTTTGCTGTTTACCGTTATGGTGAAGCCATATTTTAGGAAAAGATTCGGATAGGTGGCCGATAGCTTTTACTTTCAGATAATTGCGGCCCGTTTTTTCCATTACCAAATTCCGATACAAACT
The DNA here is from genome assembly GCA_051011275.1 of Cyclobacteriaceae bacterium. GTDB lineage: Bacteria > Bacteroidota > Bacteroidia > Cytophagales > Cyclobacteriaceae > JBPCUG01. The sequence continues at coordinate 5,753 of JBPCUG010000556.1, forward strand.
GACTTCTTGATTATTATTATTGATGACCAGGTCAAGGTCACCATCCTGGTCAAGGTCCGCATATACCGCCCCGTTGGAAAAGGTAGGCTCATCAAATCCCCAAGCTGAGGCTACATTTTTAAAGGTCAATCCCCCTTGGTTTTCAAACAATAAATTAGGGAGCTTCTGACTGGGGATGTCTGCATGAAGTTTTTTTAATTCCGCCACAGGAATAGGGTCCGGCGCAGGGTATTTGGCATAAACGTCCTGAACCTTGGCGTGAAAATCATTATCCAGCGTGAATTCCGTGCCATTGCTTACCAGGATATCCTTATCTGCATCATTATCCAGATCGGCCAATAATGCTGCCCAGCTCCACTCTGTTTTAGCCAACCCTGTTAAATGGGGAATGTTTTGGAATGTTCCGTTTCCTACTCCAAGTTGAAGGGTGTTGAACATATAAGCATATTGGTAATCCAGCTCACCTACTAAATAATCAAATAACTTTACATTCATGGGTTCCATCAGGATCTTGGCCCGCACGTGATCCGGTGAAGCCATATCAACCGTAAAAATATCGTAATGCCCGTCATTATTCAGATCTGCTATATCTGCTCCCATACCTGCATAGGCGACTTGGTTGGTTCTTTGTTTGACCTCATCTTTAAATGTGCCGTTTCGTTGATTGATATAGAGTGCATCAGGAATGTAATAGTCATTGGAAATATAGAAATCCAGCCAATTGTCTTGGTTAATATCACTTACCACTATCCCCAGACCAAAGGCGGGAGCAAGCAGTCCTGCCTGTTCTGTAACCTCCTTAAACCGATTGTGTTCGAATTGGAATAAATGGCAACTGCTAGCATGAAGTAGATTCGGCTCCTTTTTGAGATAATATTGAAATTCCCGTGCTGAATAACCATATAAAGGGTGTTCATTCATCACCAGGCAATCTAGGTCACCGTCCTTGTCGTAGTCAAAAAATACTGATTGTGTGGTTATTCCATTATAATCCAGGCCGAATTTTGCAGCTTCTTCTTTAAAAGTCAGGTCACCCTGGTTGATATACAGCCGGTTGCTGCGGTCGTAGCCCAAAGGTCCCCCTTGACTGACATAAATATCCAACCACCCATCACCGTTTACATCAGCAAAAGTTACTCCGGTGGCCCAGCCTTTGTTCTGATTGATTTTTGCACTGGAGGACACATCCTTAAATTGCAACCCTCCCTGATTGATATACAAATGGTTATTGACTTGGTTGCCGGCGAAGAAAATATCCTCCAAGCCATCGTTATTAAGGTCAGCCACGCCCACCCCTGCACCATTGTAAAAGTAATCGAAAGCAAAACGACTGATTTCTTTATCAAAATCCTCCGTGAGAACGTTTTTGAAGCGGATGCCACTTTCATCCGCACTGATTTTTTCAAACAGTTCAAAATCGATGGGGACTAATTCCTTGGTAACTTCCTCCTTTACCGAGCAGCTTAGGATAATTAAAAAGCTACCTAGAATCATAATGAGGTATTTATCAGAGGTTAACTGCATGTTTGCCTCGGTTAGCCTTCACTTTTTTTATTCTTCAAAAGCATTCTTTATCTCCTTTACTGAAACTCCTAAAACCTCCATGGCAATGATATTCAGCGATGCTTCATCCCCTTCAAAATGATATGTTCGCTGTATATGGG
>JBPCUG010000557.1:0-3310 GCA_051011275.1 Cyclobacteriaceae bacterium
GACCCTTTCACTATTGTGCTCCAAACCACCCAGTTTCATGATCTCTTTCTTACCCATCAGTGCTGAAACGGAAAACCCATTACCCAGTGCTTTGCCGAAGGTAGACAGATGGGGCTCAAAGCCAAGCAGTGTTTGAGCACCACCTAAGTGCCAGCGAAAACCTGTGATCATTTCATCCAGGATCAGCAAAGCACCATATTGCTCGCATAGGCGTTTGGTATGAACTAAAAATTCGGGATTGACTGGAACGTCCTTCTCTGGCTCCATAATCAAACACGCAATAGAATCAGGATACTGTTCGAAAAGTGCCTTGACGCTCTCAATACGGTTGAACTCGAAATATTTTGTTAGTTCTATGGTAGATTGCGGACAACCTCTATTTATTGCCGTAGTTCCAATAAACCAATCATTGACCGAAAAAAAAGGATGATCTTTACATATAGCCACTGTATTCTTTCCGGTATAAGCTCTGGCGAGCTTAACTGCTGCAGTGGTAGCATCTGATCCATTTTTGCCAAACTTCACCATTTGACCTGCAGGAATCAGATCTAATAAGGCCTCGGCTGCTGTGGCTTCAATTGCTGTTGGTCTGACAAAATTGGATCCAAGCTTCATCTGTTCATAGGCGGCTTCCACAACTGGTGCATACGCATGGCCCAAACTTACGGCCCGCAGGCCCATGCCGTATTCGATATATTTGTTACCATCAGCATCCCATACATGGCAACCTTTGCCTCTTACCAACACCGGTGCATAGTACTCAGGATATTGGTCATCTCCTTTGGCATAGGTATGTGCTCCACCGGGAATAACAGCATGCAGCCGCTTCTGTAATTTGTCTGATTCTGAAGTCTTAAGCATAATTTTTTAAAGCGTCCACTTTCTAACATGAAATGCCTCAGCATAACGCCTCGGGCTTGCACATTCCATACCACGTATTCGCATCAGGGATCGGAAGGTTTCAGCATCAAACCAGTGCTTGCCAATCTGTGAAGAAAAGCATTTTATGAGGTTTTCTGTTTTTTGATTCACCAGTTTTTCTGATAGAGGAACATAGCAAGTAGGATTACCGATATCGCCATCGTACTTTGGTATTTCATATTCCAGAATCATGTGATTGCGGAAGGTGTTCCAAGTCAATTCATTAAGCAACCGGTGATCCTGATGTTTATCATGTTCGTAGTGGGTAAAAATCAGTGAGGGCCCAAATGTTTTAAGCGATTCGAAGTACTCTTTGATCTCCATACGCTTGTGGCTGAAGTGTGCATCCGGGAAACGCAGAACTGTAATTTCAGATTGGACTTCACCAGCAAATCTGTGGGCACTAGCTAGGGCCTCCTCTCTTCGAGTTTCATTGCCAGAGAATACTATCCACTTAACCTTCTCAATCTGATAATTCTTGAAAACCTTCAATAAAGTGCCTCCGCAGCCAATTTCAATATCGTCGCAGTGAGCCCCCAGACATAAAATCCGGAGAGGGTCTTTTTTAGGCAGACTCAATTGTATCATTACTCGGTGTCAGGTTTTTGAAGTTTCCCATTTTGCCAAACTTCCCAGGGAGGAGTACCAGTAGACTGCAAATCATCTAAAAGCATTTTGTCTTTGAAAGTATCCATAGATTGCCAGAAACCCTTGTGATGGTACGAGGTCAATTTTTCCTCTTTTATCAATCTTTGAAAAGGTTCTACTACCAACTCCTCTCCATAGTTGATATAGTCAAAAATGTCGTTCCTAAAAAGGAAGTATCCGGTGTTGTACCACAAATCAGCGTTGGATATGGGTTTGATGGAAGTGACTCTTCCTTCTGCCTCTGCTTTGACTACATGAAAGGTAGCTGTTGGTTTATAGGTCATAAAGCTGGCGACTTTATCAGGGTGATCTGAGAAATGCTTGAGCATCAGAGGTAGGTTGAGGTCACTTAGTGCATCAGCATAGTTTGCCATGAATACATCCTCGCCTTTTAGGTGATCTCTCACCTTCATAAGTCTCATCCCGATATTCGCATTTGCACCTGTATCAACAAAGGTGATACGCCAATCATCGATATCTGAATTAAGTAGTTCAATGTTAGTACCACCACGTGAATAAATGAAATCATTAGAGATAGTTTCATCATAATTGACGAAATAGTCCTTAATCTTGTCAGCCTTATAGCCTAGAGCCAAGATAAAGTCTTTATGCCCAAAATGGGCGTAGTACTTCATGATATTCCATAGAATAGGTCGGTAGCCAATGTTGATCATCGGCTTGGGAATTGTCTCTGAAAATTCGCGGAGACGCATGCCTTGACCTCCACAGAACAACACAACTTTCATATCTAATAGTTTTTAGTGCGCAAACAACTAGCCATCAATATACGATCCATCTAACAATTTTACTTCCGGTATTGGGATCACAAATTTTCCGCCCCAATCTTCTATGTACCCCATCTGCTGGCTTATCTCTTCTTTTAGGTTCCAGGGCAATATCAGTACATAATCCGGTTTTGTCTCTTTTATGCGATCCGGATGATATATAGGTATGCGGGAACCAGGTAAGAAATTACCCTGCTTATGAGGACTCAGATCTACCGTGTAATCAAGAAAGTCTGTTCGGATACCACAATAATTAAGCAAAGTATTGCCCTTGCCTGGGGCTCCATATCCGACTATTGACTTTCCATTCCTTTTGATCTCTATCAGAAAGGCCAAGAGCTTTCTCTTGGTCTCTTTCACCTGCTCCTGGAACACTTGATAATAAGCCGATGTCTCTAAACCCATATCTCTTTCTCTTTGTATCAGTTTATGGACTCGGTCAGTGATCGTATGAGAATCATCACCAGAATTTCGCACAAAAACCCTTAAGGATCCACCGTGCGTGGTCAATTCTTCGACATCAAATAGGGTTAATCCGTGATGCTGGAAGATTCGGTCAACTACTGAGAAAGACAGATATGAATAATGCTCATGATAGATCGTATCAAACTGATTCTCTTCGATCAGTTGCAAAAGATGAGGAAATTCCATGGTTAAAACCCCGGTTGGAGACAACATAACACGTATGCCAGCTACAAAATCATTGATATCAGGTACATGAGCCAGGACGTTATTACCAATCATAAGATCCGCAGTACCATATTGTTGGGACAATTTGGTGGCGGTCTTCTGGCCAAAAAATGCTATTTCTGTTTTAATATCTTTGGCTATAGCCGCATTGGCTACGTTTGCTGCAGGTTCAATACCCAAAGCCGGTATTCCACGTTCAGCAAACCACTGAAGAAGGTATCCATCATTGCTGGCAATCTCTACGACTTTATTCTGTTCACCGAGTG
>JBPCUG010000558.1:0-12699 GCA_051011275.1 Cyclobacteriaceae bacterium
AAGCACTTAGGATATCAACAAGCTAGGCAGCTGATTTTACCAAGTCTGATGAAGACTTACTTGCAACTGGTTTTTTGTCCAGTTGTTAGTTGATTGTCGCATTACACCAAGTTGTACTTTCAGTTGCTGCTTGATTGCATAACCTATGGCGGTATAAAATCTGTTTCGGTCAAAGAGTGCAACAGTATTCCCATTGCCTACATCTCTTTGGCCATTGATAAACAACTCGTTGTAAAAAGCCAGGTAAAAGGTTGTGGGGACTATTTCTTTTTTATTTAGTGGAACGTTCAAGAAAAGATTGTATCGATACCTAGTTCTGAAATCCTGGGCCTCAACAAATCTTTGTTCATATCGCACACGGTGGGTCAGGTAAAACCGGCCCCCTATCTTGTTTGGAAATAGGGCTTCCTGATAGATCCTGCTTTCAGTAGTGGTGCCATTTTCAGAGCCGTAGGTGCCAGTTGTAATATGACCATATCCAAGCGTGAACTTGATATTGGCGGTGGTAGGTTTGTAGGTGACTCCTCCTCTTAATAACAATTGCTCAAGGTCCCCGCCTAAGTCCCAGTTTCGGAATTGGATATCTCCCTGGAACCCCCATGGAGTTTCTTTAATGCTGGTGTTCCAAAAATACATGTACCAAGCGCCCAGCTTGTCTTCACTTGGCTGAGCAGATACTTGATATACGCTTAGATAGGAGATAAGCGCTACAAAAAGCAGTTTGGTTATATTCATTCGACTATATATCGTGGTTTATTGAATTACAATACGGAACATACCGCTTTGGGTTTGCTTTTTTATGGTCGAGCTAATACTTGGCATCCAGGATGGAGGTTTTGAGTTATTAAAGCTTTTGAAAAGTTCGCCCTTCATTATTCGCCCTTCGTTAATAGTTGTTGAAAGCCACTAGCGGAACAACTGTTATTGGTCTTTTAATACGTTGAAATAATAATAGTTGATCTCATCTGAGTTACTCTCAAGGATGTCCAGCCTATTGTCATTATTCAAATCTGAAAGGATGATATCGTAAGTGGCATACTTTTGTTTAGTAAGACTGACTTCTTGCCATGAGCTGCCTTTACTTTTATTTAAGAAGATCCTATTTGGTTCACCACCATTTGCAATAACCACGTCAATGCTTCCATCATTATTGAGATCACCGGTGGCTACTGAATAAGAATTGCTTGAACTAGAGTCGAATACTTTGTTGCTGGAATAGCTCATTTTATTATCCCCAAAATATACTAGGTTGGGCTCTCGGATATTGGCGGTTATAATATCCAGGTATCCGTCTTGATTGATGTCGGCGACTGCTACTGCTCTGGTCTCATCAGTACCAGTACCAAAGGGTAACTTATCGGAAAATGCCAGGTTTCCATCATTCAGATAGACATAATTTTGTTGAGCATCTCTGTTTGCTAAAATCAAATCCATGTCTTGATCCCCGTCCATATCCGCAACTTCGACATCGATGGTAGAATCGTCACTTGAGCCAAACTTTACGATTTCATCAAAGTGCCCCTGGCCATCATTCAAACAAATTTCGTTTTCCTTACCCCGATTGGTAATTAAAATGTCAATATCACCATCACTATCAATATCTGCAGTTTTCAAATTACGGGTAGGTGAGTAATCATTGCCGAAAGAATTTTGCTTTTTGAAATCACCTGAACCACCATTTAGGTAAATCGCGTTTGGAGCCATATCATTGCCAACCGCCACGTCCAGATCTCCATCACCATCGAAATCAGCTAATTCTGTTGCGTAACTAGTTTCGCCAATGTCATCCAGCAATTTGGAGACAGTAAAGATGCCTAAACCGTTGTTGATGAAAACTCGGTTAGGCTCGGGCCAATGTCTTCCGTTTGCTACTACAGCATCTATGTCGCCGTCATTATCAATATCTCCAACCCCAATGGAGGCAGACCTTTCACTGGTCGTTCCAAGCACCAGCCTGGAATTAGATCTGAATTCCAAGTTTTGACTAAAGACTAAGGTCTGTGGTATGAGGAAAATTAATGGTAATAGGTATTTCATAGTTTTTTGCTTGATAAAGATCTAATATTCACACTTCTTAGCATCCTCCTTCACATAATACGACTTATAATTCCTCGCCTTAGGATCCATACAACCGCAAAGATCCAAGAGCTTCAAGTTTTTAAAATCGATAGGATGACTTTCTGCCTGCAAGGCGATATATCCTTCAGTTAGCACAGTGCCGGCTTTTGCAATCCAATCCTCTTTGTCTCGAATGACACCAAACTGATCCCAATCCTTGCCGTCATATTCCGCACTAATAAACCCACCACCAACTTGAGGGCGCTGAAAGCTTAGTACAGTATCTCCCTCCACAATAAACGTCATAGACTCACCACCCATAACCAGCGCTTCAACATGGACCCACTGGTCGCCATGATAAGTCAGAGAATTGGAATTGATACAGTGATCATAGCTTACTGTATCTCCCATCTCTACTGTAGTCCCAGGTGTACATACATTGGCTGTTGTACGTTCTCCTTCATTCAATCCGCCTAGCAGCTGCAACTCAACTGAAACTGGAAAACCTTGCCCCAGCTCATTGCTTGCAGCAGATTGTGAGTGGAACATGATCCCGCTGTTGCGTACATTCCAAGTAGCACCACCCTTTAGTTGCTCACCGACAAAGCGATAGTCAAAGCTCATTTTGTAATAGGAGTAGGGGTTTTTGTAATACATATGTCCGAAGGCATCATTAAATTCCTCATAATTGTCATAGCTGATGCGGATCATGCTGTCAGATACAACAAAGGTTTCATTGTGATTATTATTGAGTTCATATCCGGCAATCTTAATGTCCCACCCCTCAAGGTTGGTTCCGTTGAAAAGAGAGGTCCAGTCTTCCTTTTCAGGATCTACTGTATTGGTAGTTGCAGCAGGCTGACATACCGCGAATAGCACAAGTACACAAAGCGATGAGAAACAAATTTTCATAAAATTTCAGTTAGCGTTATTCATTAATGAGGTTTATGATCTTCTCGGCCGTACTCAAGGCAGAATAAACCGCTCCATCCATGTACCTGGGAAATTCTTTTGAGGTCTCCGAACCGGCAATAAACATTCTATTGTCAAACCAAGAGCTTTCGTAAATATAATGGCCATTATTTTGATGTGGATACAGCCCAATGCTCTTGGTGTCTTTTGTATATTCCTCATTTGCCCAAATCAACTCTACATAACTAATCTGATCCATGGCCACCTGACCAAAGATGCGACTCAGCTGTGCGTTGACTCTTTCTTTTCTTTCATTTATTGTAAAACCGGTAAAGGCACCATTTACGAACCCACACAAAGCGAATTTTGCGCTCTCATAATCCGTATGATCATAGAATTCATTTAATGGACCGACATTGCTAAATATGGTACCAGAGAGTTGTTTGTTTCTCCAAAAGGCGTCTTCATAGATTACAGCAGTCTTTATGGCGTCTTGCATCCAGGTTTGAGTATGTTGTGCAATATCAACCAAAGCATCAGGGAGATGCGGTTCGAACTGCACTGAGTTTACCAAGAGGGCGGGAGGTACGGTAGAAATTATATACTCGGAGTCAATCGTGAAGTCTTTAGTTATTGCTCTTGCATTGGCTTGTTCAAAGTTCAATTCCTGTACTGGATGGTTAAGCAAAAGCTCATCTTTGTTTAATCCTTCAGCCAAATTATTAATGATCTGATTGGAACCTCCGGCTATCCTGAAGGTTGAGTCCCGCTGTGGGAGCTCGATTGCTTGAGGTGGGGCGGTAGAGAATGGCTCAAAGTAAGCTGTGCCTTTAATGTACTGCTCAAAATAGGGGAGGTTTAATTCCTGTAGTAGCTGGGTAAGGTTGGTATGTTTCGTACCAAACCAGGTAGCTCCCATTTCGAGAGGTGGACCATTTTCAGGTGCTAAAGTAAATATCCTTCCCCCGATACGGTTTCTTGCTTCCAAGACCAAAACACTGACCTCCAGATTCTTTAATCTATTTGCTATTAACAATCCACACAAACCGGCACCAATAATTACCACCTTAGGGTTTGGATTATTCAAGCTACTCACCCTCAATCACTGGTTTTAATGAAGTTCTCAAGCTTTTATAGCCTTTGGCATTAGGATGAAGCCCATCAGAAAAAAGAGATTCATCTATTTTATTGTCCTTGTTTAAGAACGCCTTGCCCATATCGCCATACGCTATATTATAAGCTTTGGAGATCTTTTCAATTTGCAGATTCAGTTGAGCAATTCGATACTCTTGATCCCTTCTCGGCAGCAAGCCCATAAGAGTGAGTTTTGCCCTTGGCTGTCTTCTTTTTATTGCGCTTACAAGTAATCTTAAACCTTCGAGTATCTCGTTATCAGTATTAAGGTGTAGATTATTGGTGCCGATCATGGTGATTACATGTTCAGCTTCAAATCCATCCAGTTCATCGTGATAGATTCTCCATAATACATTTTCAATACGATCCCAACCATATGCGTAATTGTTAACCCCAAGAGGTGTGAATATCTTTTTCCAGGAGGTTTCTTCTCTCACGATTTTACTTCGAGGTTGTCCACCCCAAAAATGAACTATAGAATTGGCCAAAATAATGGTTTTCGGCGGAGCCGTTTTATTCAGATCAAGGATAATATTATGGCGCTCTTCCCAGTCATAGTTTCCCGGCTCGCGATATTGAATACATGGCTGGGTAGTGGAGGCAGTACCTATCTGCTCTTCAAGGATGGCCCTTAGTTCTTTTTCATAGGCCTCCGCGTAGTGCATCATCCCCAAGTCGTTAGGGTGAGTACCGTCCACCATATCGTCCAGCTTCAAACCAATGGCATGATTCGATAAGTAGTATATGCCATCATAGCCTTCGGTTTCCAATTGTTCAAAGGTTTCCTTTTGGATTTTATTTACCCTGGTATAAGCTGTCATGCGATCAGGGTTGATAAACCCATCGGTATATCCAGCGTGCTCTGTCAAAAGGATAGGAGTGTTTGGACGATGTTTCTTCAAACTACGCACTGATTCCAGGATTCTTTTTTTTAATTCCTCATCGGAGTAAACCTCTTTGTTCCAAAGATTGGGCAAGCAATCCAGGATATAAATTTTAGCATCAATTTCAACCAACAAGTCGATCAGCTCTTTTTCTAGTCTACCATTTCCGGAGAATGCCAAATTGATAAGAGGGCGATCTAGTTTTCTGCCTAATATATTTGTCCACGACATACCAGGCCTTGATGCACAAGCGCCATGGGCAATGGAAGTGCCATACACCACAATAGGCTTTTCTTTGCGCACCGGAAGTGGCCTGAAATAATCTTCTTCCGCGGCTCCTATTTCCAGCCATTCTACACTATTGTACAGTGGGAGGTATAGGCGATATTCTTGCCCCATTTTATGGTACTGGTCATTTGGTACTAAACCGCTAAAGGTGTAGGTAATTGTATCCGAAAAATTTCGATTTCCCCTGCACCAAAGCCATTTCCCATCACTATCAATGGCATAGAGATCCACTCCGCTTACCCCAGTAGCCGGCATATGGTTCATAGAATGATTCCCAGTGACCCCATATCGGACCACAATTTTTTCAGTGTTGGATCGAAAACGGATCATTAAACCTGCGGCGTGTTTTGATAAACTCCAGACCGGTTCTCTGACGCTTTCTTTAGCTCTAGCCGGTAGCCGATCAAAAGGATTTGGTACCTCCCTTGGCCAGGCCTGACCCTCTATGGTCGAAAACTCGTTTTTTGAGGGATCCCACCACTTTGTATTAGTTTGTGCCTGCCCCGCTATTCCATAAAAACAGAGCACTACAAATAACAAATTTTTTCTCATATATAATTTTCAGAATTAAATCTGAATATACTGAAATATTTGTTGGAGCAACTGCAGATTCCCAATTCTATGAAAGGCGTTCCAATATCAAGCAGGGGTGGGAACGTTTTTTGATCTATACGGATAAGGAACCGGTCGGCAATTACAAGGGATGATCGCTGTGTACTAACAACTGATCATCAATGGCTGTGGGATAGCTGAATTTGAGATATTAGTTTAACTCAATAGTGAATAACTGATAAGCAATTTGTTATCCTTTTTCCATTGAACCCAACCTTGCCCTACCTTCTTAAAATTATCGTCCATAAGGTTTACTCTCATCCAATCATCCTTAACTAAAACAGGACTCATAAATTCGAAAGAGATAGTTACTTCTCCCGCATAACTAAGAGGTTTTACATGAACTTTTTGCTTAGAAGTAGAAACAAGTTCAACCGAATTTACCAATAACAGGAAGTCCGGCCAGTATGCAATTTTCCCCGCATATCGACTTACATAGGCACTTTGTTGTGTCTGCGTATTGACGGTAACTTCCACAAAGTCGCGACCTATCGATTGCATCCTAAAATACAGCATATCGTAATCCAGTTTGAGATGATCAGGTGCCAACCAAGGCGGGGCATATAAGATATCGAAACCGCCCTGCTCTAGTCTCTTAAAGACTATACTGTCGGTAGGGGAGTGTTCTTGAATGGACTTCTCAAAATTGGGATTCCCATAGAAATAAAGTGTCGGATTATCATAAAAGTTGGGCATAAAAAACCCCAGTCCCATTTGGAGATTATTATCTCATAGAGGTTCATATGCACCTGTGGCGATTCTTTGCACAGGGACATCTGTAGTTGGAGATGTTTTTTGACTAGGCACTTTAGCAGGTTCAGTTGCCCCTTCTTGCATCATGAAACGGTAGGTAAATATTCCGGCAGCTATAATAAGTGCGATAGCAAGAACGCGGTTGGTATTTATAATCACACTATGTGAGGCATAATAAGCGATAAAGAAAGAGATGAACAATGCTGTAAAACCAAACATGACACCATAGCCTAAAACTATGGCACCTCCAGCAAGGCCCTGACCCTTGGCAACCCCAGTGACACCTGCGAAGACCATACCTACCATCAGAAATACTACTAGGGAAAGAAGGTATAACAGCAGGCTCGATGGTTTGATCAACTTTTTCATTACCAACGATTTAGAAGGTGGTAATTTTCTCAACTGTTTCCCCTTCCTTCACTATAGCAGTGAATGTCTCTTTCTTTCCTTTATGGTCCCCTAGTGCCGTCAAGGTAATACTGTAAGTGCCGGGGTTAAGAATAATTTTATTAGGGTTGGTGGTTTCCCTGGTGTAAGTCCGGCCACTGGCCACATTCTTATTTGTTGTTGCCTCCAATATTTTAATTACTGCATCCACCAAACCGGAGCTACTTGTTGCACCGATCATGGCGATGCCACTTTTATAATCGTGTGCCACCGACACTTCTTTATTAGCTTTTACCACTACGTTCTCTATACGATGTTTGATCCCCAAACCTTTCATGTTTAAGGCTACTACCTCTACATCGTAAGTTCCTGGATTGAGTTCAAACTCGTCCGTTCTCCCATAGGTGCGTCCTCCGGTTATCCTTTTTTTACTTTCACTTGAATAGATGGCCACGCTTGCATCCCATCCTTCACCATTATTGGAGGTAGTTACATTTATTTTGCCGCCATCAAAACTTACGGTTTGGTGCGCTATTTTATCATCAAAACTGGTTACACCGGTGACAGTGATTGGAATCATATCGCTAGCTAGTGGTGTGATTTCCAAATCATAAGTGCCAGCAGGCAGGTACAAAAAGGTAGTATCTCCGTAAGTTCGTTCTACGTCTACAGACGTGTTTGCCCCCCCTTTAAATGCCCTGACATGTGCATCAATAGGTTTACCATTTTTTACCACAAACACTGAAAAGTTCTCAGCGGGATCATCTACTGTTGCCGCAGTGGCTTCGTTTAATACTTCACCCAGGCCACCGGCATTGGCAGCGTCATAATATTGTCCATCTCCAGCACCTGCCGCGCACTTCAGCTGTTCAGTTTCACTATCCTTTAATCCGAAACCAATGATATGAAGCCGAAAGTCAATGCCCTCTTTCTTGGCTGCTGCTACCACATCGCAGATGTTGCCCCCACATGATTCGATTCCGTCTGTGATAAGTATTATCGTTGCTTTCATTTTTGTGCTACGCAATTTGTCAATCACCTGAGTAGCTGAATAGGCAAGAGGAGTTTTACCTAGAGGTTTGATGCCTTTTAAAGATTGATTTACTCCTGCTTTAGTGCCGTTTTCAACATCAACCATGAACTCCACATCCTTGCAGTCACCTTCCTTCCGATGGCCATAGGCGACAAATCCTAATTTTTGGTTATCAGGAAGATTACTGACCGATGTAGACAGTACATCTGCGGCAATTTCCATTTTGGTTTTGCCTTCCATCTGGCCCCACATAGAACCGCTGGCATCGTAAATGAATATTATTGGTGATGGAATTGTGTTGTCCTGGGCATCGATTCTAAGAAAAAGACCAATGGTGAGGAAGAGAATAATGAATTTTTTCATGGCTGTGATGGTTGAGGATTTTTTGATCCTGTTGGCTAGAGTATTACTTAAGATCGATGTTCATCTGGATAGCTGGTCACCTTTCTAATTTATATAATTAGTGGTATAAAATAAAGCGTTGTAAAGGCTACAATTGGTGGTGGAAGATGCTTCTAGCTTTGAGCTAATCAATTTAAAAGTCTTATTCTTATGGAAAATGCTTCCGAGGGATTTTTGGTTATTAAAAGATTGAATTCTTGCTCTGTGAATCCTTTTGAAATGAGCTCTAGGTAGAGTTGTTCAAAAATAGGCGTATAAGGTTTAATGGATTGTGTTTCTTTTTGGGGATCATACCAACCGGCATCATGTGAGATTAAGATCCTATCCAGTATGTTATGCTGTTTGGCAAATAACAACTTTTTTACATGCTCTTCTAATTCCCATCCCAAACCATCCAGACTTATCCAGCATCCTAGGCCAGCCGCTTTTAAATAATTGTTGTTGTCCTTTTCATTTTGAGCATGCACCCAAATAAATGACTCGGGTGAAACGCCGTTTTCTTTTAGGACTTCCAATTGCGGCCACAACCCCTCGGCCTTGCCCGTGTGCGATGCAATGGTCATTCCTGTTTGCAAATGAGTCTGCGCCGCCGCTGTGACCAATTTCCTATGTATTGGATGCAGCTCACTAGATGCGTCTACGCTGATCTTAACAAATCCGGGTCGTACCGATGTTCCATCGATCCCATTCTTGAACTCATCTATCCACATCGCAGCTAGATCAGCCGCCGTCTTTTGGTAAGCATAATCCGGTATGTATTTGTTGTTAACTGCCCCATAGAGACCGGTATTGGTTATTACTTTGAGCCCGGTTTGGTTGGCAATTTTTTGCAAAAGGCCTGCATCTCTACCAAGGAAATTCGGGGTGGCGTCCACAAAGTATTTAACCTTATAATTCTCCAACTCTTTTAGGAAGGGGGCGATTTCTTCTATTACGGAATCTCGGTCCCATCGGGTTGATCTTATGCTGTCCGCTCCTATGAAATCAACCAAAATATGCTCGTGGGAAAGCCAGATTTCACCGGCCTCAGGAGCTTCAATACCGGTAACTGTTTGGACTGATAATTTACCATCTGTGTTTGAACATCCTGTAATGAACAAAAACAGCCATAATCTTAAACCTAGCTCAAAAGTGTCTCTCATAGATTAAGTTCAGTGCTTCAATATCTCAACACCCTAACAAACCAACACTCCAATATTCCAACATTCTATCTCCACTTACTGCTTCCAAACCTGACTTTCCGCAGTAACCTCCACATCCCAGTGCTGGGGTGGATTCGGTTTGTACCTAGGATCGCTATCTGCTGATGGAAATGTACTGGCTACTTTCAGCAAAGCCTCAAAATGCACTCTTTGCTGAGAGCCTAAACTATCAATGAGATTAAACTGCTCAACTGGATCATTGATTAGATCGAAGAATTTCTCCGGCCCCCGATCTGGGTTGATGTGGAGTTTGTACCGGTTGTCGCGCAACACACGGTCCCTAAATACATATTGATTTTCAACGCCATTGTTACTGAGCCGGGCATAATTACCACCACCCATAGCTAAGATCCAATTGCGTTCCGATTGCTGTGAGCCGTCTAGCAATGCTTTTTGAAAAGATTTACCATCAATATTATATGATTGATTGTCTTTTGTCCAGGTTTCCTTTGGCGTGGCCCCTGCCAACCCCACAAAAGTTGGGAACAGGTCAGTAAAATCTATTAAGGCATCAGAGGTATGGTTGGCTTTTACTTTGCCTGGCCAACTGGCAATAAATGGCACACATATCCCAGGTTCATTTGTATGGGCCTTACCGCCTTTGATCTTTCTGCCTTGAAGATCACCAACAATTTGTCCGGTAGTGCCGTTGTCAGTGGTCCAAATAACAAGGGTATTGTTTCTGACCCGTGCCTTCTCCAAGGCCGCTACTAGCTCCCCTGTAATCTTATCGGCATAGCTGACCATGGCCTTGTGTTTACCCAAGTTGTCCTTGGCTGATTTGTCAGGTGTATTAATGAAAGGAGTATGAGTCAATACCATAGGAAAATAGATGAACATCGAAGAGTCCTTGTTTTCATTTATGAAATCAATAATAAAGTCCTTGAAAACATCGGGCCCAAATTTCCCGTCATACGTTTTACTCCCTTGGCTAGTGAAAAGATATGGGTCTTGATACCGGTTGGCGCTGGCAGGGATCCCGGTTTCATAACCAGTCCACATGCAATATTGGTCGAAGCCATTTTTGGTCAAGGCGTCGGGCTCAACACGAAAGTCATCGATTTGCCATTTTCCAGCAATGCAAGTTTTGTAACCGGCCTTCTTCATTTCTATTCCCAAAGAGGGATTCAAGGTCTCATCAAAATGAGCACCACCGCCCCAGCGAGGTACATCCCAATGATTTACCCAGCCGTGGCGAAAGGGATATTGACCGGTTAAGATTGAAACTCTCGTTGGTGTGCATTGGGGCATGGCGTAGGCGTTGGAGAATTTAGTGCCACTACCTGCTAGGGCATCAATGTTAGGGGTGGAGATTGCCTCTGCTCCATAACAACTAACCCATTCCTTGCCCAAATCGTCTACTAAAATCAGTAGTATATTCGGTTTATAATCAGATGTTTGTGTGCTTTCAATAGTACTATTACTGCAATCAAATTGGAGCACCACTAAAATAACAAGCAAACCTATCCTCATAACCAGCTATTTATAGTTCAACTATTCAGTCATTCATTCCTTCTGGAGGTAATATTTCATAGTCTGCGCCAGCTTGGCTGTCTGCTACTGAGCGCAACCATGAATCCAATTCTTCTTTCATAGATATGGCAACGTCTTTTTTTTGATCGACGATGTTTTCCTTTTCAGAATGATCAGCAATCAAATCATATAGTTCATAATTTTTACCGTTATCGACGCTGATCAATTTATAGCGATTGTTTACCCAGGATACTTTTTTGTAATCTCCGTAAATAAAGCCAATTGGTCTTTCCCTTATTTCTTGACCCCCTTCTAATAGAGAAAGCAGGCTTTCACCATCTATAGGTCCATGAGTGGGAAGATTGAGATTGAGGATGTCTAAAATGGTGGGTAGGTAGTCGCTTGTAACGGCTGGGAAATCCATTCTTAGCCCTTCTTTAAAATGGCTCTTCCAAAGAACAAAGGCCGGAACCCTCAAGCCTCCCTCGTACAAACTCCTCTTTCTTTCTCGAAAAATCCCTGCAGTTCCCGGCGTTTTATTTTCCGGGCCATTGTCGCTGCAAAACCAGACTATAGTTTCTTCATCAATACCTAGTGTCTCAAGTGCTTGCCAGAGTCGTCCGATTTGTTGATCCATGGCACTAATGGTGCCATAGTAGAGTTGCTGATCTAAACCCAGGGAAGCATATTGACCACGATGATGAGTATCAGCCACCACCGGCAAATGAGGAGTGTGTAGCCAAATAGTAGTGAAGAATGGTTGCTTCTTCTGACTAGCATCCGCAATAAATGGAATGACCCGGTCCATAATGATCTTCGAATTATCACCTTCAAGATCCATAGTGGCTTTTTCTTCACCGGCTACCCAGTAAGCGGTGCCATAAGGTTGACTTTTGCGTTGACCTACCAGTGCTTTCCAGCCAAAATGTTTGCTTTCACCATCTTCAAAAGTAGCCGGAGATATCATAGGATCGAAAGTGGGAACCTTCGATTCAGTACAAAAAAAAGAGTCGTAACCATGCATAGTAGGAATGCTATAGTGTTCAAGAAACTTTTCTTGCCCTCCTCGATTGGCATCGAGGGTTGTTCGGGTCAACGTGCCTAAATGCCATTTGCCAAAATGACCTGTATTATAACCTTGACCTTGCAATAGCTCCGGTAGCGTGATTTCGCCTTCCATCATATGGCCGGCATTGGCGTGGGAAATACCCATCCTTAATGGATTTCTTCCTGTGATGACACTGGCTCGAGTAGGTGAACAAACTGGAGCAGCAGCATAAAATCTGTTAAGAATAATTCCCTGGCTAGCTAAGTGATCAAGATGAGGGGTTTTTAAAACTTCATTGCCATTAAATCCTACGTCGGCCCATCCCTGGTCGTCAGTCATGATCAAGATGATGTTTGGTTTTTGGGCGGATGCCGGATGAAGAAAAAGACATGAGAGCACGAATAAAAATATGGGTCTAAGAATTCGCATAGCCTACTGAAAGTAGATGAAATGTTGAAGATAAGGAAAATTTGAAATTGACATCCAGTTGATAATGAATTACCGATGGAAGAC
>JBPCUG010000559.1:0-3412 GCA_051011275.1 Cyclobacteriaceae bacterium
ATTTAATCCCCTTTATCAAGCTATATTTGAGGCGTAAATGCAACTACTGCAGTGACAACATTATTTATTTATGAAATACTTTATCATTTTTTTATCTCTTTTATTAATGTCGAGTTACAGCTTCTCACAAAATTTTAAAAAATCTGAAACCGTCTTAGTAAATGGGAAAAATGTGTATTACGAAGTTTACGGGGAAGGTACCCCTTTGCTTTTTTTGCATGGATACAGTCTGTCCTCCAAGTCATGGATCCCTTATGTTTCGGATTTTGATAAAGAATACGAAGTATACTTAATTGATTTGACCGGGCATGGGAGATCACAAGCTTTCAAGGAAGGCTTATCTATTAGGGCTGTAGCGGAAGATCTGAGTGCCTTAGTCCAACATTTGAAATTGGAGAAAATAAAGGCCATCGGTTTCAGCTTTGGCGGGGACGTTCTTTACCAACTTGCCTTAATTAATCCGTCTCTGATAGAATCTATGATCACCATCGGTGCAGTGGGCACCTGGACGGTCCATGACTTTCCAGAGTACCAAGAAGTGTTTACCTATGAAAATCGAGCTAATTTTCCATGGCTGTCAACCGCCCATAGTAACGACGATCAGATAAAAGCCATTATGGATCAATTCATAAATTATACCGTCGCGGTAAGCGACCAGGAATTGCAAAGTATAAAACCTGAGGTATTGATCATGATCGGTGATGATGATGAGGGTATGGATTTTGAAGAGGTAGCTAGGGTTAAGGAGAATCTCCCTAAATCGGACCTTTGGGTACTGCCAAATGTGGCTCATGGGGCACATGAAGGAGAAACCAAAGATGAATTTATTAAAAAGGCAAAAGTCTTTCTATCTAAAAAATATGAGTAATCTCATAGACCGGTAGCCACTTATTAAAGAAGTTAAAATGAAATAGGAATGTTAAGAAAGACAATTGTATCTATTCTCCTTATCGTGGTTTTCTTGAATCAAGGTAACGCTCAAACCAAAGCTAATTTCGAAGCGATTAACGCGGTTTGGTATAAATTTTATCAGTCATTTGCTTCCTTGGATTACCAACCAATGGCTGAGATTCATTCAAAGCGATTGGTGCGTATCTCTGGTGGTAAAAAGATCCTTGACTACGAAACCTACATTAGTAATTATAAGACAATGTTTAGAGAAGCCAAACAAGCAAATGAAACAAACGAGATCTCACTCAGATTCTTTGAAAGGATCAACAATGATTCTGTAGCTAGCGAAAGAGGGGTTTACCAACTTATCAGAAACAAAGGACAGCAAAGTGAGCAAATCTATTATGGGCAGTTCCATGTGATCATGATCCAAGAGGATGGGGAGTGGAAAATATTTATGGACTATGACTCTAGTGAAGGCAACACTATTGGAGAACAAGAGTATACCCAAGCCCATGAGATAACTGATTACGGTCAGTTTAAATAAACCTTATTTGCAACTACTCAAATGATCTAGAATGACATTAAAGAAAAAAATGGCCAGAAGAGCAGGATCTATACACTTAATGTTGGTAGCACTCTATTTTTACGGGTGCGCGCCGGCCGAGGAGGAAAGGCCTATAGTACAGATGGCCAAGCTTCAGATCGATGCTGATCAGCTGGAAGACTACAAGGCGGCGCTGAAAGAGGAAATAGCAGCTTCTGTTCGCAAGGAGCCTGGAGTGCTGACCTTGTACGCCGTTGCAGAGAAAGATAATCCGGCCCACATTACGGTGTTTGAAATATATGCAAATGTAGAGGCGTACCAGTCGCACTTGGAATCGCCTCATTTCAAAAAGTACAAGAGCACTACGAAGGAAATGGTTCAATCACTTGAACTTATCGAGACTGTTCCCATTGCGCTGGAGGCGAAATGATTGCGAAAAAAAGCTGTGACTAAATGCTGTAATACAGCTATATTGTTAGTGAGAAGTAAAATATTTATCAACCTTTAAACCCAACGTAAAAATGGAAAAGTTTATAGTTCTTTATCATGCTCCTATGGAAGCAATGCAAAGTATGGCAACCGCAACCGCTGAAGAAAAGCAAGCAGGAATGGGTGCCTGGATGGCGTGGAAAGAAAAAGCAGGTGATGCCGTTTTAGATTTCGGCTCCCCGCTTATGCCTGGTGAGGCTTGTGGTGCTGATGGTAACTTTTCTCCGGCAATGAATGAAATTACCGGCTACTCCATTATGCAAGCAAACTCTGCAGATGAACTTAAAGGAATGCTAAAAGATCATCCTCACCTGGCATGGTGGGATGGGTGTAAGATAGAAGTGAAACCCTGCATTCCGATGTAATTTGTTTTCGCAGCTACTTAAAGGATTATTAACCACCTTTTCCAGACAGCTATGGAAAGGTGGTTAATTAAGGTCCTCTTTCGGAGATTGTCTTAACCTTCGGAGTAATAGATTGCGTTTACATAATGGTTATTCTTAATACCTGACAGAAATGATGCTGCAAGATCTAGGATATAATATTGACTTTGAAAACTATCGAAAGGACCAAAAACTTGATTCTTTTGATGTGGGCCGTGTAATTTCTGAGCATAAAGAAAGGTACATTGTCAGAACACCTGAAAATGAATTTGAAGCGGAGATCGTCGGTAATTTAAGGTATACTGCCAAGAACAGGTCAGACTTTCCTGCGGTTGGCGACTGGGTTGCCATTTCTGAATATGACTCGAATAAACTGCTTATTCATGCTGTTTTTCCAAGAAAAAGCGTCATCGAAAGACAGGCGGTTGGAAAACAAGGCGAGAAACAAATCATAGCAACGAATATTGACTATGCCTTTATTGTTCAGGCGGTTGACAGGGATTTTAACATCAACCGGATGGAAAGATATGTGACCATCTGCAATACGGCAAAAGTAAAACCGATCATTGTTCTGAATAAAATCGATTTGATAAATGATGATGAATTAAAGAAGTTAGTTTTTCAAGTTCAGGAAAGAGTAAAGCAAGTCCAGGTAGTTGCCATAAGCAACGAGACTCAAAAAGGATTCGCAAGACTGAAAGAGTGTATAATGAAAGGCAAAACCTACTGCCTATTAGGTTCCTCCGGAGTAGGTAAATCAACCCTTATTAACAATCTTTCGGGAAGGGAGCTGATGAAAACAAATACGATTAGCAAAAGTACACACAAAGGGCGGCACGTAACCAGTCATAGAGAATTGTTGGTTCTTAAAGATGGGGGGATTCTAGTGGACAATCCAGGTATGAGAGAAGTGGGCATCGCTGATTCGACAGGTGGGCTAGAGGTGACCTTCGAAGCAATCATCAAGTTATCCAAAAATTGTAAATACAAAGACTGTGCGCACATAAACGAGGATAATTGTGCGGTTTTATTAGCCCTTGAAAGTGGCGAAATCGATAAGAGTACCTATGACAACTATATGAAGATGGAGCGTGAAAAAGAG
>JBPCUG010000560.1:0-8653 GCA_051011275.1 Cyclobacteriaceae bacterium
TCTTTCCAAAGTATTTTTCGATGACCGAGATTGATGATGGCTCGAGGTTTCCGGATATGATGATTTCAAATAGACCAGGTATGTACTGCTTGTGATATTTTATCAAGCTTTCTCGACCAATTGTATCTAAGTGCTTTTCCTGTAGGTAAGCCCCATAAGGATGACTGACCCCAAATAGTAGCTCTCGAAATTTCCTAGAAGCAACATAACTACTTTTCTCTTGGTCTACCTTAACCTTTTGGCGTTTGACCTCCAGCAAAGTTTCTAACTCACTGGCTGGAAAAGTTGGCTGGTAAATTATTTCCGCAAGTACCGGTATTAGTTCGTTGAGGTACTTTGAAAGAGTATAGAGAGTAATAGCAATGTGGTCTAATCCAGGGTTAAGCTCCAAAAAGGCGCCATACTTATCAAAATGGTTGGAGATGTTTTTAGCGGACCTTTGCTCAGTCCCTTCAGAAAGCATTTTGAGAGCAAAAAAACTTATTCCAGCGTCGGGCTCGTACCACTGCCCGGCTGGTATGATTAGTTCCAGTTTTATAACTGGCTGGTGTGCAATGTTAATAATATGGATTGGAACCCCGTTGCCAAGTTTATGGCTAGTTGGTTGGATCAGATGGAATTCCGAAATTTCATTAAATGCTGGGGGGCTACCTCGGTCCAGCATTAAAGAGAACCGCCTTTCTCTTCAAAATTAAACAACAAACTAAATCGAAGTGTTTCAGCTAATGGATGCTCCTGCTCAGTTGGGATCAAATAAGCAAAGTCAATTCCAAAAACTTGGTATCTGAAACCAAGGCCTACCGAGAAATACTTACGGTCTCCCTTATCTTGATTTTCATAGAAGTATCCAGCTCTAGCAGCAAAAACATTATTGTACCAGTACTCTGTTCCGAAGGCAATAGCAATCTCTTTTAACTCCTCACTAAACCCATCCGGCGCATCTCCGAAGGAGCCAAAAATACCGCCTATCACGGAGCGATCGTCATCCTTGCCTTGGATCACATTGCCATTTTCATCTCTGATGGGTGGTGTTGGAACCATCAATTTGTTAAAATCCAGAGCAAAGGTGATGGTGTTATAAGGATCGAAGTTAGTCTTAAATGCCGTTCCTAATTTAAGATTAGTAGGGATGAAGTCTTTTGTACCTTCGTTAAGGTAAGTGATCTTTCCACCGATATTGGTAATACTACCTGCCCAGGAAAAGTTTGATGTCTTGGCACCGATCTGAACGTCCTTGGTGTAGTACACGCCAATGTCTCCAGCCACGGTTGATGCGGCTTTGTTGTCATCCAGGGACGCTATTCCTTTTGTGATGTTGGAATTAACAAATCTCAATGAGACACCAATACCCAAGTTCTCACTTAATTTTCGCGAGTAGTTTCCGCCAATACTAAATTCTCTAGGACTCACCTGACCGGCCTCAACTGGCAAACCATTTACCTCATCAAATAAGAAGATATCACCAAGGTCAAAATATCTTATTTCAACGGCTACTGCATTTAGTTCATCGATTTTTTTGTAACCAGAGAGATATGATATAGACATATCATCCACAATTTTTCCTAACCAAGGAGTAAAATTCAGTGAGGCTCCCATTTCTGCTTCAGCAAAAACAATTTTTCCCGGATTCCAATGCATGGAATTGGCGTCTGGCGAGATTGCGGCACCTGCATCGCCCATCGCAGCGGATCGAGCGTCGGGAGATATATTAAGAAATGGTACCGTAGAGGTAATTACCCGGTTATTCTCACCAATTCTTATTTGCGATTTGCTTTCAAAAGCAATGAGGCTCAAAAAAAAGAAGCAAAATAAAAATATCGCTTTTGTGTTCATAAGTAGCACTTTTCAGTAATGTAAAGATAATTAATTTATTAATACTAATTTTTGATATTCCTGTTTTTTGTCCCCATCCGTCAACGATCTGACTTGTACTTTATATATGTACATACCAGCCTCCAACCTACTTCCCCGACCGTCTGTTCCATCCCAAAACATCCCCTTTAAACTTGCAGGACTGTTATTATAAGTCAGCTGCAAAGTATCAACCAACTTTCCCT
Source organism: Cyclobacteriaceae bacterium (assembly GCA_051011275.1). GTDB lineage: Bacteria > Bacteroidota > Bacteroidia > Cytophagales > Cyclobacteriaceae > JBPCUG01. Next base: position 2,058 of record JBPCUG010000560.1, read on the forward strand.
GATCATCATATATAGCAATGGTGACTTCTAATCTGTCGCCAGGCCGATTATGATCAATGATAAACTGGGTCTGTCGATCTACGGGATTTGGTAAATTAAGGACTCTTTGCAAAGCTATCTTGTCGTTATCAGCTACTATAAAGTCAACCGAAGCATTATTTGAATTATTGTATATGTCCCAAGCTTTTAAATTGAGTCGATAAGTACCCTTGTCCAAGTTACCTATAGGATAAGTAACCCAGCCGGTGGTGTAATCACCTAAAGACGCTTGATAGAAATCGTTTAGTATAAAAGTGGTCTCACCATCAAGTGTTGCTGATATATCCTGACCCAACCCAACGTTTGAGATATTAATGCCATTTTCGTCACTCAATTTGGCCAATAGTATAGGGTTTGACCCGGTAGAACCTCCTGTTACGAATGAGGTATCATCGATGAATAACGCAATTGTTGGTGGTGTATTATCCGAAGGTGCATTTTTATTACTACCCCCAATCAAAACTTCTGCATTTGCGCCCCCAGCGTCTTCCAAATTGTGGTTACTCTGGGCGTATAAGCTGATTTTGCCATTATTTAGCCTATAGGAAATATTTTTTGGAACTACGAATGAGGCCTTAAAACTCCCATTTTCGATAGCAGATTTACCTCGAAATATAACGTTCTTTCGCTCTTGATAGTTGAATATGCCACCACTTTCGGTGCCCAATGTCTGTAGTTCACTTTCCTGGTCAAATACTGTGACATTGGCAATGCCATTATAAGCATTGAGCTTATTGCCTTGTTCGTCATGTACTGCTCCATTTATTGTCACCAAACTCAATGCGGTTAAAGTATCTATGGGATCCCCTTGTGCATTCTCAATAGAATGAATTTTTAACTGATGCTGTGGGTAGGCCAATTTCATAGAAGGATCACCTAACAGGGCAAAATTACGATTGGCCACGATATCGTAACTATCATTTTTGGTAGATTGAAAAATGTCGCCTAGCCTGGGTTGCTCACCATTAACAGGCTTAAATGCTGCTTGATAGAAAGCCTTGTTTAGTATAAAATTCTTGCTGGCAAATACTGGTCGGGCCGTAGTGACCAATCCAATAGCGCCTCCTCTTGGTTGTGTAATCAAGATTTCCGCACCTGAAATTCTTTGAGGGTCATCGTGGCGGCCAAACTCGCAGGTAGCTGTTACAAATAGTGGTAGCTGGTCAAAATTCTCCCAATTTTGTATCATGTTATTGCTCAGAATTGTTTCCTCAGCCCATCTAAACTCGCTGCCGTGACCAGTATAGTTCACGATTAATGCACCCTGATTGATGGCTTCATCAATTGCCTGGTTAACTGCTTTCGCAGATTCGCCATTGGCAGTTTTTTCCTGAGGGAAAGCATCCAGAAATATTTTCTTAACATTATAAGTTACTGCAGCGGTATCGACCAGGTCAGCCAAAAGGTCCGCATCTCGCTGGTGTAAATTGAAGTCACCATCATCTGCGACATAGTATATATCCTGTCTCCAGGATCCAAGGGCATTTTGATTTGTGCTATAATTGATCAGTTTGTCTACGACTACTTTCGCTTCTTCTCGGGTTCTTACCGGGAGTCTTCCCACTGCTATATCAAGTAGGTGACCTCCTGAGCCAGAAAGATCCTCATCCCATTCGCCTTCATCAGCATCCAGAAAACCAAAATAGTCATCCGACGAGTGGCTAAAAATGGGATGCAACGAACTTCGAGATTGATAGGTGGGAACAAAATTGGTGTTGTTACTTGTGTACCCCTTGTAGTCGTATGAGCAACGCCCAAACATAAGCACATAGCGCAACTTCTCTCCACCATGATCAAAAAGGTATTTTAAATAATCCCTTATAGCCGTGACATCTTGCGCTCCGGAGCTAAACTCATTATAGATCTCTGATGGGCTTACTACCTTAACATTTAGTCCATCATGCTGTGACCTGAATGTAGCTAGTCGTTCAGCCTCAGACCTGAATCCAGGATAGGATATGACCACCATTTCAGGGGTAAGATCACTTTGCAAATTCTGGTTAGCTACCAGCCCGGAGAAGGAAGGGCTTGGGAAATCGTTTCCGCTAAAAGCTAAAAATTCCCTGAGACCAGTGCTTAAGGCTCCGAACCTTGCTTCACCACCATTCAAATCATATTGTTGCTCGGCAATACTTTCCGGGTTGGTGATGTCCCATATGGTTAGATCATTACTTGCATTACCTAAGATGTAGGTGCTCTGTGGTTGCTCCAGGCTTCGAGGTGATCGAAAAATCGTTTGTTTACCATTTAGTTTCAACTCACGCTCAATTTGCAGTAACAAAAAATTTAAGTACCCATCGGAATTGCCAGATCCGCCTGGTATGAAAGTTAGTGCTACATCGTAAATATTATTATTTGCGTTAAGCTGACTAGCGCTAATCCTAAAGGTGTCTATCTTGTTCTTGCCTTTTTCTGCATAGGTTGCACTGCTAATAGTACTAGGTTCTTGAGTCCCTATTTCGATCCCATTCAGGGTCAATGAAAAAGAAGCCTGAGCATTGCTTTGAGCCATGACTGAAGAAAGTAATAGCAGTTCTCCATCAGCATGGAGGCCATCGATATTGTTGAATACAAAATTTTTGGTTTCGCTACCGATAAACTTCTCTCCATACCATTCTCTACCCGAGCTGAGGATGTTGTCGATGTCATTTTCATAAACCTTGGCATCGGTAAATTGCCTGATTTGTGCAAACCCAGGTCCGAGACTTTCTTGCCTCATTATTCGCTTTCCAGCAGACGGACCTACGGTTAAAAAGTAGAAGGTAGTATCGGAGTAGAGATTGTTCTGGTATTCAAAAGCTCCTACCGCTAAATCATAATCCAATATATCAGGACCTTCAGCATAAAATAGTAGGTAGTCATTTTGATCAAATCTGCCATCGCTTTCCCCGCTGACAAAAATGGCATTTTCTATTAGATCAGTACTGCGTGAGACACTGTTAGACTGCGGTAGCATCCCACCTCCGTTGCCATAAATGCTAAGCCGTTGCGGGTCAATTTGATCGGTTTGCAATCCAATGGATTCCAAGAAAGCCAGGTCAATTTTGTATATACCTTCCTCGGTAATTGCCAGCTTGTACCAGTCGCCATTTGATAGCACAGACGAACTGGGGCTTTGTGCCCAAGAGAAACCGCCAAATATTAACAGACAAATAGAAAATAAAGCTCTTATCAATCGAACTAGGGCTATTGTTGAAAGTCAATGTTTAAAACGTACAACCATTCTAATTATTTAATTGTTCCTATCTCAAAAGGTACATGATTAAGTTTTAGTGGTCAGCCACCGCATTATTTTCGGTAACAGTGAATTGATTTTCAAATATCGAACTTATGATGTAAAGCAATACAACTAGTGGTATGCCGTTGAAGCCCAGCCAGGCCAGTAAAATGACGGAAATGGCGAGAAATACATACTTCACTCGATTGCTACCCCACGAATAGTCTTTAAACTTAAGTGCAAATAAGCGAATAGGGGAAACCAATAGCAGCGAAAAAACGATACTAATTCCAATCAAAACCTCCCAGCTATCCACTATGCTAGTTAGCCAACCCGGATTAGGACCCAAGATAAATGGCAAGGAACTGATAAAGAGAGCATTGGCGGGGACCGAGAGCCCTCTGAATGCATCTGATTGAGTAGTGTCGATATTAAATCGAGCCAATCTTAATGCCGAGAACAGTGCGATACTAAAGGCCACGTAAGGCAGCCATGAAGATTCAGTGCGCTCCTGCAATAATAAAAAGAGCAGTACAGCAGGTAAAACCCCAAAAGATACCACATCAGCCAACGAATCCAGTTGCTTGCCCAGAGGCGAAGCATTCCCTACCAAACGTGCCACAAAGCCATCCAAAAAATCGAGTAATGCCGCTGCCCAAATGAAGTATGCAGCTTCAGTTAAGTGCTGATCAAATGCCTGAACCAAGCCAAGACAGCCGCAAAATAGATTGCCAAGAGTAAGTAAATTGGGAAGTTGTTTGATCATATTGGAAACTGTGGGATTAGGTTAAAGCACAAAAAGGATTTGATACCTTTTCCTCCCCTATAGTAGTAGTTGGTCCATGGCCACAAAATATCACGGTTTTATCATCTAGTGAAAACATCTTTTCATGGATGCTCTTGATTAGTGTCTCATGATCGCCACCAGGCAGATCGGTGCGGCCTATACTGCCTTGGAACAACACATCACCACCAATACAGAAACCTTGTTCAGGGCAATGAAACACGACATGACCAGGTGAATGCCCAGGGGCCAATATTATCTTCAATTCCGACTGGCCGAAATTAATGACATCAGATTCATTGAGATAAAAGTCCGGCAATAATTCTTGATATTGGTGGAACCCGTAATTTCCGGCATAGGATTTTACGGCTTTTAATAGAGCCTCCTCTAGAGGCGGAATACCAAATGGCACCTTATAAGTTTTCTTTACCCACCAATTTCCCAGTACATGGTCAATATGGCAATGAGTATTTAATAGGTATTCCACTTTCAAGGATTCCTCTTCTATATATGAAGCTAGTTTTTGTTGCTCCTCTACCTCATAACACCCCGGGTCGATAATAACACAGCTATTAGTCTCATCCGAAAGCACATAGGTGTTTTCAGAAAACGGGTTGAAAACGAAGGACTTGATCTTTATCATAGAAAGTGGGAATTGATACAAATTTGTACCAATATTTAAGAATATTCAAGTAGAGAACTTGTTAATTTAAGACTATGAAGCTTGACTATATTCTGGTAGGACAAGGTTTGGCTGGTAGTATATTGTCCTATCAGCTGTTAAGAAGAGGCAAAGATATTTTGATTATCAACCAACGCACAGAGAATATATCTTCAAATGTTGCCGCCGGAATATATAACCCAATTACCGGCCGAAGTATGGTTAAATCCTGGATGGCGGATCAGTTATTCTCGTATCTGATACCATTTTATCAGAGGCTAGAAGAAGAAATAGGCGTTAAAGTACTAAGACCCATGCCTATTTTCCGCCCGTTCTTATCAGTTAAGGAGCAAAACGAATGGATGGCTAAAAGCACCCAATCCACTTTCCAAAATTACATAGATGAAGTCATTATCACCAGCGGATATCTGCCCACGTTAAAAAGCCCCATCGGTGGTTTGCTTCTGAAATCTTCAGGCTATGTGGATATTCGCAACTTGTTGCAGGGATGCCGACAGTCTCTGGTCAAGCGAGGTAGTTATCGCGAGGCAATATTTGACCCTGAAAAACTGGAAGTTTTACCTGATCGGGTCAGATACGATGATCTGGAGGCAAGAAAAATAATATTTTGTCAGGGCCCTCAAGGGTTGGCTAGCCCATTTTTCAATTGGCTTCCATATCGTTTGGTTAAAGGCGAAATTATCTTAATAGAAACTCAAGAGCCTTTGGCGGTAATTGTGAACCGGGGCATCTTCGTGTTACCTGTTGGGGATAGGCGATTCAAGGTGGGGGCAACATTTAATCACCATGACCTTGACTCTAAACCGACGCAGCAAGGCCACGATGAGTTAATCGGGAAGCTAGACCAATTGATAGAGCTGGAATATGACGTTGTCGACCAATTTGCTGGCATTCGTCCAGCTACCTCAGATCGCCGGCCCTTTATAGGAATTCATCCTAAATACGAACCATTAGTAGTTTTTAATGGTTTAGGTACCAAAGGAGTTTCCTTAGCTCCTTACTTTTCAGAGCAATTGGTGGATTTCCTAGAGCAAAAAAAAGGTTTGGATAGAGACGTGAATATTACTCGTTTTTTTTCGTTATATTTCCATTCAGATTGATTTAAATAGATGTTAAAAACTGCGATCACTCTCTCTTTTACCTTTCTGCTATTGTTAGGTTTGACTTCATCAACCTTGGGACAAGAATCCATTTCGGAGTTTGGGAAGAACAGGGTTCAATATAAAGCGTTCAATTGGCAGTACTACAGTTCTGAAAACTTTGATGTCTATTTTTACGAAGGTGGTAAGGCCAATGCGCGGTTAGCAATTGAGTATTTGGAAAGCCAGTATGATCGTATTACGCAAGATGTATTAGGCTATGCATTGTATTCCAAAGCCAAGATCTTTGTTTACAATTCTGTCACTGATTTGCAGCAAAGCAACGTTGGTGTAAATGAAAATAACTTCACTGCCAGTGGACAAACCAATTTCGTTAAACCTAGGGTGGAGATCGCTTTCCCTGGAACCCAATCAGAATTCAAAAGAGAATTAATCTACAAGGTGGCAGGACTCCTGATCAATGATATGATGTATGGAGGCAGTCTGACCGATATGTTCCAGAGCGCTTATCTTTTTAATCTGCCCAATTGGGTCGTGGAGGGTGCTGCCAGGTATGTAGCTGATGGCTGGAGCATAGAGCTTGATGACTATATGAGAGATTTCATCAGGAACAGAAAATTCAGAAGATTGGGACAACTGAATGAACAAGAAGCAGCATTCGCCGGTCATGCCATCTGGAACTATGTCTCAGAGAAATATGGGGTCAACAATATCTCTAACATCCTTAACCTTACCAGGATAAATCGCAGTGAACGCAACAGCATCATTTATACC
>JBPCUG010000561.1:0-4535 GCA_051011275.1 Cyclobacteriaceae bacterium
CTGCAACCGTTGGTTTTATGGGAACTAATTCCATTTGTTATTTTTTTACAGGCAGAAACTGTAGGTCTTTAATTCGACCCGATTAAACATACACTAAATACATCCTTTCTGGATTTGCCGCTGAACCATGGCAACAACACAATGTTGGTCAGGTTATGGCCAGCTCCATCATGGTCTATTTTATCTCATAAGCCACGGCTACTAGTCCAGAGGAGTAAGTTTTGCTATTAATTAGCTTGAGTTCGACCCGGTTTTGGATATCAATGAATAGCGGTTTCCCCCCGCCCAGGACAACAGGATGAATAGCCAACGATAGTTCATCCACCAGCCCCAGGTTCAGCAAGGAGGTGGTGAGCTCAGCCCCTCCAAAGAGCCAGATATCTTTTCCCTTTTCATTTTTTATCCGTTCCACTTTTGTCCCGATATCGCCGCTTATCAATATGGCTCCGGGCTTTACTTCGGTTAGTGTGTTGGAAAAAACGTAGTCCTGAAATTTAGGTACACCTGGCATTTCAACATCACCCATGGATAAAGTGAGTTCATAGGATTTTCTGCCCATAAAAACACTGTCTATGCGCTGATAAAAATCGGTCATGCCATAATCCTGGTCGGTAAAACACCAATCGTATTCTCCTCGAGGCCCTTCGATAAAACCGTCTAAACTAATGGCGAGTGATAGAATGATCTTTCTCATAGCTGGTTGGGTTAAAATGACAAGATGAAATTTGCTTTGATTTATTCGCCCATTCACTTTACCTCTTTTTGGATTTAAGATTGTGTTTCAACTTTCGCAGCCATATTAAGGCCACGTTGGAAGCTATAGCCATAGTGGCAGCCATGCCATTAAAAAATATATCCACCGGGTCGAACACGCGATTGGGTAAAAATATTTGCATACTTTCATCAAATACGCCTAGCAGGAAGGTAATGGTCAAAGCGATCAAAGCGGGCTTGAGAATATGGGTCCCTGGACCCACTCTTTCAGTAACGGCTTTGTGTATAACAATGGCTAACACGCTGTATTCAATTAGATGACTGCGTTCGGGCAACCCTAACCGAAGAATAAACATGATGTAAACAGCAGCTATGCCTAGCAATATCGCTATTTCAATCTTGCTTGGTTTTGTCCAAAGGGCATGTACTAGGATAGCTGCTCCTACCAACAGCATACCCAGCATAAAGATGGCAGCTTGAATATTTTGATTACCGAATATTCTTGCCAGAGGTTGACCGAAAAAAAGAGTTGAGAATATGGCAGCATATACAATTAAGCCCCAAATCCAAAGATGCTTCTCGCGCGAAGAGGTAAATAGTGGCATAGATCTTAATTTTCAATTTGTTTGCCTTCGATGTAGGCAAGTCCACTTACTACCAGTACTTGCAAGATCAAAAATATTTTGCCTAAAAGATATGCTTGCTTAAAAAAGAGTAAGACTAGTGCGATGCTGACAATAGCCCAAAACCAGTTAGCAAAGATCAGCACTCGAAGCAAAGGAATGGAAATTGTTTTTTGCTTGGCTAAAATAAAGGCTACTATGGCATAGCACCCAGTGATTGCTGAAACGCTTATTATCAATGTGACAGATAAGCCTAATATTTGTTCCAAAGGATGGAAAAAACAAAGCCCGATCAAAGCAGTGATCCCGCCCAGAAAGGTATCTAGCCACAGGATCTTTCTAAGATGAGAAACGTTTTTAATGCTAAGGCTCATTTGGCTTTCGATAATTCATATTCGTCTGTTTGCAACTATTTCATTTTTATTCAATAGTAATAGTCCCCAAATGCTCCGGAATAAGCACCTTGGTTTGAGGAGAAAGTCTTTTTACCTCTTCCCGAAAAGGAAACAGCTTCTGCTCAACCGCATCTTGTTGCGCAAACCCATATGGAAGGCGGAAATTGTCCCAGTGGGTGGGAATGATGATCTTAGGGTAATTGGTAACCGCTAGCAGCCGCTCATTATACTTGTAAAGACCCAGCTGAGAGCGGTTAACACCAGCTAGTAAAATAGTTGGTTTCAGTCCCACTAATTCCCTTTCTACAAAGTTCATAGAACCCATGGTCAAGATGTCATGGTTTGCGAAACGGGCGAGAAACATCAACGAACCTCCTTCGATAAATTCAGATACTTTAAGAGGTGCCTTGGGCACTTCAGTATAGGTCCGGGAGTCAATGTAGTGTTTGTCGTTCAAAGCGGAATGGATGGAAGGGATCACCATAATGGAAAAATTGTCGAACTGATAATCTTCTCCTCCTTTCACTGGATACAATTGTTCGTCCAGAATACCATAGGCGCGCAGAATATTACAGCTAGTCTCCGTCCCGATGACTTTAGCCCCGGTTTTTTTTGCAATGTAGGGTACGTCGGAAAGGTGGTCAAAGTGCGAATGATGTACCAGAATGAAGTCTGCCTTGGTGATCAAACTGTCTATGCCAACGGTATCCGAGACAAAATGATCAGAACGTTTAACTGTTGCTCTCTGGTCTTCAGCACTGACTCCGGGTCCTGTACCAAGTTTCACCCTGGAAATATAGGGATCAACTAAAACGGTTATGTTCCCATCGGTGATCTTCCAACCAGCTGTACCCAGGTACTTCAGTTTTAGAGGATCATTCTGAGCTTGTGTCGCAAAGGGTATCAAGAAAACAAGCAGAAAAAACAGGCTTAACAACCTGGGCTGGCGTAAAAGTGTAAGATGCTTTTTTGTAAAAATGTGCATGGAAGTCAAGTAGCTTTAATTGTTTTTTTGTTAGGTTAGCGTAGTATCACCTTGGGTCATTTGAGTATAACGCAAATCATTGCCAATAGCTAATCTGATTAGCTGTATCTTTTGGCAATTACTTCTTAGAAGCATTATAACTTTCAATAAAAACACTGAACCCCTCTAGGTGATCAGTATTGATTAAATCAACGCCATGGTCCAGTAAAAACTTCCATGCATTTTCATTGTCAGGGGCAGCCCAGAGTCTTAATTTCTTATTCTGAGCTTGGGTATCTTGCACTAACATTTTTAGCTTTTTCTTATCGTCCTCATTAATGTCGCCGGAACCATTCCAAGATAAATGATTTGAATAATTATCACTGATAACAGGCATGACTGATGTTGGTATTTGCTTAGTGAGATCCTCAGGTCTGCCATCAAGTCCGGCCAGCTTTGGTTCATCATTTAGGACTTCATCAATAGGCCGGTTACCTGAGATAAATATTTTTATTGGTCCATTTTGCTCAACTCCGTTTTTTACCACCGAAATGATTGATAGGTAATTTGATAAGATAGTTTTTAACTTTTTATAAGTCGGTTTTGCCGAGGTTTTGAAATCTATCATTAAATAAAAAAAGCCGGAATAGCCTGGGTAAACAGACCCGTTATTCCCTGTAATACGATCTTCTAATGGCTTGAGATAAAGGTCTTCCAAAGTTAATGCAGGATCCAAATCTTGCGGTAAGTCATGAGAAACATATAAATTATCATCAATTAAATGAACATCAACTTCCACTGAAATAAAACCATTTTCAAGAGCATCACTTAAAGGATTTTTGTTCTCATAGTCATTATGAGCATGCCCTTGAATTACCAATATCTCTTGACTGCAATTTGAAAAAATAAATTGGAAAGCAATAAATAAGAGGTATTTGGAATTCATTTCAGTTGTTTATTAAACATTAGTGCATTACCATACCGGTCTGGCTAAAATGTCATGCAACGGCAGATCGGCCAGTGCTTTTCATGGGAGGCATTGTTGTATGATGTTTCCTCACCACAATTCAATATTCTACTCTGTCAGCATATTTATCTTTCCAACTACCATTCGTTTCTTTTACAAGCATAACCCTATACGAAATTCTTGCTTTCGGTAAAGAAAACCAGATATCACAAATCGATGTATCCATTTCAATTTTATCAAACTTTAAATATTCGTGATCTCCATTTTTTAATTCTTCATTCTCTACAACATTATATGGTGGATCACTTATTAAGTACATTGGATGTACCAATGTATCAGATATTAGTAATTTGCTTTCACTAATAATTTTGTTAGCAATCGAGTCACCAAATAGTTCCGCTTTTAACAACGCGTAAACGATTTCATCAAATTCTACATATTTTGGATTTTGGGTACAAGTGCTGAATAGAAGCAATAAGACTATTAGTAATCTCATTTCATTTGATGCTGATGTGATAATTTCATATAACGTAGGGCTAACTGCATTGGTGGGCTTCGTTCGCCCCAGTTTTTTTGTTCTATTGCCTGTTGGCAATTGGCGTGACTACTGAACAATTACAACAAAGTTCTTAAATCATCATCCATCTTTGTTCCATTTAAGAATTGGTCATCATGTTTATTTGCATATTCCCGAAGCTTATGTGCTAATTTTTTTATAACCTCAGTCTTGGATGGTTCTTTAATTGAATTGATTTGCTCATTGGGATCAGTTTCCATATCAATTAACCACGGTTCGTCTGTTTTTGAAAGAATAAGTTTATACCTGGAAGTGACCGCGGCAATCCAATTTCCTTCAGTGCCCGCACCAGTCG
>JBPCUG010000562.1:0-2587 GCA_051011275.1 Cyclobacteriaceae bacterium
CAACGATCAACTCGCTGATGGGCCAAAAAAGAAGGCTTTTCCAGCCTTATTGTATCTTCCATTGTTTGCTCATCTGATTTTGATAAAAATATGCATTTATGTTTAAAGAACAAAAAGGGGGTGAACCAGGGTTAAAAAAAGCTTGGCTCATGATGCCAGTCCAAAAATTTAATCCCACTTTTGAACCTTAATGAAACAGAAAGAATATATCCTGGTGACCTGTATAAAAGGTGCTAATCATGCACTGCAAGAAGAGATCCTTCAATTGGGTTTTGAGATATATAAGACCCATCCTCTGGGTGTGGTGCTGAAAGGCTCACTTAACGACACGATGAAACTCAACTTGCACTTAAGAACCGCCAATAGAGTACTCTATCTGTTTCATCAGTTTACAGCTGCCAATCCCGATGATCTTTACAAAGAAGTGAGTGCAATGGAATGGGAGAAATGGATCCCATCCAATGGTTATCTTTGTGTAACCAGCACCGTGAATAATGCCAATATCACCGATACAAGGTTTGCCAATCTAAGAACCAAGGATGCAATTGTGGATCGGATCAGCCAACAAAAAGGACAACGCCCAGACTCAGGATCGAAGAGGGATCATTCGGTGGTCTATCTATATTGGTATGAGGATCACTGCAGCATCTATTTTGATACATCTGGAGAAACGATCTCAAAGCATGGTTATAGAAAGTTGCCCTTCAAAGCACCCCTACGAGAATCCCTAGCTGCTGCTTTAGTTCTAAGCACCGTTTGGGACAAGCAATCTAATTTTATAAATCCAATGTGTGGAAGCGGGACCTTGGCTATAGAGGCAGCACTTATACAAAGGAACATCCCGGCTGGCCTATTAAGAGGAAACTTCGGCTTTATGCACCTGCTCCCATTTGACTCCACTGAATGGGAAAAGATAAAAAGAGAGGCCAAACAGGAGATAAAACCTGCATCGAAGAATACTAAGATCCTTGCCAGTGATATTAATCCTAACGCCATCAATGTGGCTAAGAGAAATGCTGCTCTAGCTGGCGTTGCGGAAATGATCGATTTTCGATTAGGTGACTTTTCCAAGACAGATATTCCCGCTGGGAACGGTGTGATAATGGTGAATCCAGCCTATGGCGAACGCCTGGGAGAGGAAAGAGAACTGGTTCCTGTATATAAGAAGTTGGGAGATTATTTTAAAAAGGAAGGACAAGGGTATTGCGCCTATGTTTTCTCCGGGAACCCAAATTTAGCAAAAAAGATCGGACTGAGGGCTGCGAAAAAGCTTCCTTTCTTCAACGGTACTATTGAATGTCGTTTACTAGAATACCCTTTATATCAAGGCAACAAAAAATCAGCTAAGGGCTAAATAATCACAGAATTTTATTCATATCTTGCGGTACCGATGTGATATTGCCAATGGTGCAAAAGATCCTTTATTCCTTTCCGGTTCAGTTACTAATTCTAAATCTTAAAAAAAACCAAGTTCTTTTACTTTGCTGGTATTTGCTATTTGCTATTGTCACTGGTGGTTTTGGCAAAGTGTTAGGTATCCCTTACTTATTCTTGGATCCCGAATACACCAATGAAGTGGGTTTTTGGAGTTTTTTCATTGTTGGGCTGACTATTGGCGGGTTCATAATGGCTTTTCATATTACTGGATATATAGTAGATAGCCATAGATTTAGTTTTTTGGGAACACTGTCACGACCTTTTAGTCGTTTTGCGGTAAACAATAGTGTGATCCCGGTAATTTTCCTGGTGGTTTATATCACTAGTATCATCCGTTTCCAAATTGATAACGAGTTTAATACTGGCTGGCAAATCTTGTGGCAAGTGGTAGGCATCTTAGGTGGGCTGCTTTGCATGATCACCTTTTTGATCATCTATCTAAGGCTCACCAATAAGGATATCTTCAAGTACATTGCCACCAACGTAGACCGCCAACTTAAAAAGGCGCCAATCTCAAGAGCCAACGTACTCCAGCGACTGGACGTGGCAAAAAAACGTTCCGTGCGGGTGGATTACTATATTGATATTGGCTTTCACTTTAGAAAAGTCAAGTCCGGTGACTCGTATGATAAAGAGGCGGTATTAAAAGTTTTTGACCAGAACCATCTGAACCTTGTACTGATAGAGCTGATCATTTTCTTTATCATCCTGCTCCTGGGGATCTTCCGCGAGAGCACCATTTTCCAGATACCAGCTGCAGCTAGCAGTGTTTTAATCCTGACCATTTTCATTATGTTCACTGGTGCCGCTTCCTATTGGTTTAGAGGCTGGTCAATATCCGTGGTAATTTTGATGCTTGTGGTTTTAAATTTATTGATTCGAAACGAGTTGATCACTAGTGAGTATCAAGCCTACGGACTGGACTACAAAACGGAAGCAGCTGAGTACTCGCTCGAAAAATTGAAGACCTTTAATCAGCAAGAGCTCTACCGGAAAGACCAAGAGTTAACCATTGATATCCTTAATAACTGGAAACAAAAATTTGATACCGCCAGCAAGCCTAAGATGGTCTTTATGTGTAATAGTGGTGGCGGTCAAAGATCAGCACTTTGGAGTGTGAAAACGATGCAAGCAGCGGACAGTGCCACCG
>JBPCUG010000563.1:0-4688 GCA_051011275.1 Cyclobacteriaceae bacterium
GTGTACACCAGAAGAAAGCAGGTACAAATCAGAAAAGGCAACCTTTTCTTTAGCATTTTCGATAAGTTGTTTAACACTTGTACTTTACCGGTATTTTAGTCCCGGAAATAGCTCTCAATATAGCCCAGAATTAGCTTTTTTCAAAACACCCTTGTAAGGGAAAGTTCCTTATACAGGCCCCATTTACCACAATGGCCCAAATTGCATTTTATACAGGTGTAATAAATCTTTTCGACTTGCAAAAAGTTGGTTAGGTTTGAGTAGTTTAGCGGTAATTATGGCGCCATCATTAGCAAAAAAATCCTTCACTCATGCTAGTTTTGTAGTAAGCAACACCGACTACAAAAAGTGCCCAAAAGCAGATAAGCCAGAGTACGCGTTCATCGGCCGATCCAATGTTGGGAAGTCTTCATTGATCAATATGTTGGCCGATAATAAAAAGCTTGCTAAAACTTCCGGGCGCCCAGGTAAAACTCAACTGATCAACCACTTTCTAATTGACGATACCTGGTACTTGGTAGACCTTCCCGGATACGGTTGGGCAAAAGTGAGCAAAGCGCAAAGGCAGGATTTCCAAAAAATGATCCATTCCTATTTACGATTTCGATCAAATCTATACGGCGTTTTTGTACTACTTGATGTCCGGCTTTCCCCTCAAAAGATCGATACGGAATTCTTAGATTGGCTTGGCCAGGAGAGCATTCCATTTGCCATCATTTTTACAAAAGCGGATAAACTTTCAGCGCCTAAACTTCAACAAGCCGTAGCCATTTACAAAAAGGCGCTGTCCCAGCTTTGGGATCCCTTACCTCATTATTTCATTTCTTCTGCTGAAGACCACCGCGGAAGTGGAGAAATCATTCAATTTATTAGAGAGACTATAAAACAAGGAAATGAATCTTAAAGACATTGCCACTATTGCCGGTAAACCCGGTCTTTTCAAAATTCTTAAGCCCTCCAAAACCAGCGTTATTATTGAGTCCTTGGATGAAAAGAAAACCAAACTAATTGCCACAGCCCAACATCGACTTTCGGTATTGGATGAGATTTCCATCTATACAACCACAACAGATGGCTCCACTCCGCTCCAACAAGTGTTTGAAACAATTCATGCCGAGTTTGGTGATGATCTTGGAGTGGATAAAAACTCTGATGGGGAGGAGCTGCAATCATTTCTGAAGCATGTACTACCTGAATACGATACCAAAAGAGTGTACCATTCGAACATCAAGAAATTGATAAGATGGTATGGCGTGCTATTAGAGTACGCCCCGGAGATATTTAGTCCGGGGAACCAGGAGGAAGAGTAGCATTAACTAGATTCAATAGAGGCCTCTAATTTCTTAACCATATTTTTTGAGCCAATATAAAAGGGCGTTTTCTGGTGTAAGGACTTGGCCTCCAATTCCAATATTCGCCCAGTGCCGGTGCTTGCTTTCCCCCCCGCCTGTTCAACAATAAAAGCCAGCGCATTACACTCATAAAGTAACCTCAATTTACCCTGGGGAGCTTTAGGTGTAGCAGGGTACATGTAAATACCACCCTTTAATAAATTTCGATGAAAGTCAGCTACCAATGATCCGATATATCGGCTGGTGTGCTTATGGGCTTTGCAATACTCCAGATACGATTTTACTCCTGGCTCAAATTGAGGATAAGATGCCTCATTGATAGAGTAAATAAGGCCATCTTCAGGGACGCTCATATCCTGGTGCGACAAAAAGTATTCCCCCAATGAAGTCTCATAAGTGAAGCCATTTACTCCATTACCTGTAGTGTAAACCAACATGGTTGACGAACCATATAAAAGATAGCCAGCAGCAACCTGCTCAGTACCTTTCTGCAAAACATCAGCTTCGGTGATGGGTCCATCGGGCGGGGATATTCGGCGGAAAATAGAGAATATCGTACCAATGGAGACATTCACATCGATATTCGAAGACCCATCTAAGGGATCTATTGCTACTACATATTTCCCTTTGGTATGGGACAGATCGACAATCTCCTCATCCTCCTCGGAAATCACTGCACAAACTTCACCACCTTTGGTAAGCGCGCGGATGAATCTGATATTGGCCAAAACATCCAGCTTTTGCTGCTCTTCTTGATGGATATTTTCAGAACCGATTGCCCCTGCTAAGTTGATCAGCCCGGCTTTGTTCACTTCCCGATTTACTACTTTTCCTGCCAAAGCAATATCTCTTAACAATTGTGAGAGCTCACCTGATGCATAGGGGAAGTCATCTTGATACCTCTTTATAAATCTGTCTAAAGCGGTGCCGATGGGTAATGCTATCCGGGAATCTTCCATAAATTATTTTTATCTATTTTACTATTTTTAATACTGAATCAAGTTTATTTACGGCATCTGACCGATAGCTGAAAAATTGTATGATCACAAACAGTGGCTCAAAAATACCATTTAAATCAATTGCGGAAAAATGAAGGTATTTAAATTTGGTGGCGCTTCCATTAAAGACCCTCAAGCCGTCCGCAATATGGGCCATATTATCTCAAGGTGTGGGGAAAGATCTCTCCTAGTGGTGGTTTCAGCTATGAGCAAAAATACCAATGCACTTGAAGAGGTATTGCAGCTCAAAATAGACCAGAAACGTTATCAGGATGCGTTAAAAAGGTTTTTCATGTTTCATCACCAGCTATGTGTTGATCTTTTTGATGGTCCGGAACATCCCATATTCCAGCAAATAAAGCTGCTGCAAAATCAAATGGAGTTGTTACTGGAACAGCCTTTTAGTCGCGCCACTTATAATAAGCATTACGACCAACTCGTATGTTTCGGTGAGCTATTTTCCTCCCATATTATCTACCATCATCTGAGGGATATCGGGTTGCCCTGTCAATGGATTGATGCCAGGAACTATATTAAAACCGACCAAAATTTTAGAGAGGGAAAGGTAAACTGGCCAGTTACCGAAGACCTAATTAAGAGCAAGATGAGGCAAGACAATCCTCAGTCCTTGCTCCTAACGCAAGGTTTTATCGCCAGTGATAACTATGGGCAGCCCATTACACTGGGTCGTGAAGGCTCGGACTACACGGCAGCAGTTTTTGCCTTTTGCTTGGATGCACCATCAGTCACTATCTGGAAGGACGTGCCAGGAGTACTCAATGCCGATCCCAAGACCTGGTTGGAAACGAAATTATTTACTGAGCTATCTTATGATGAAGCTGCGGAGATGACCTACTACGGCGCTTCAGTGATCCATCCAAAAACCATCAAGCCACTGGCCAACAAAGGGATCCCTTTGTTTGTGAGATCTTTTCAGGACCCCGATTCAGAGGGTACACAAATACATCTTTGTCATCACCCCCAATTGCCACCTGCCATCATTTTCAAACCAGATCAATGCTTGATTTCCTTTCAGGTACGGGATTTCACCTTTATCAATGAAAGGAAACTCAGTCAAATATTTCACCTTTTGGAGGAGCTGAACCTCAAGATCAATATGATGCAAAGCTCAGCTATCACTTTCTCCATCTGTGTTGATTCCATTGATAACAAACTCAAAACATTGATCAACAGCCTTAGCCACGAGTTTGAAATTCACTATAACGACCATTTGGAATTGATCACGGTGAAAAATTACAATCAAGAAACTATTGACAAAGTAAAGGAAGAACGTACTATTCTTTTAGAACAACAGTCAAGAAAAAATTTTCAGATCCTTACGGCTGTCAATCCAGGTACCGTTTGAGTATCTGTTTTACAGAACCGATATAACCACCTCCGAATAAATTGACATGCACTAGCAAAGGATAGAGGTTGTAAAGGTCCACCCTTTGCTCAAATTTCGGTGCCAAAGGTGCAGCTTCCTCATAAGCCTTATAGAAGAGCGGGTCGAAGCCGCCAAAAAGTTGAGTAAAGGCCAACTCCATTTCTCGATGCCCATAATACACCGCCGGATCCACTAAGCACACCCAACCTTCATTCCCAACCATCACATTGCCACTCCATAAGTCACCGTGTAACAAGCTCGGAGGTTCATCGGGAAACCAGTCCTTCAGACGCAACCGTAGCTTTTCAAATACCTTAGTTATTGAAACATCGAATCTTTGACTATCAATTGCCATCTTTATCTGAGGCTTGATCCTATTCTCCACAAAGAAATCCAGCCAATTATCAAGCCATCGATTTTTCTGTGGCAACCGGCCAATATAATTGTCAAAGTCTAAACCGTAGGCAGATGCTTTTATAGCGTGCAAGGCGGCCAAACGCTGACCAAAATCCTCCCAATAGTCCCCGTGTCGGCTACCAGCCTCAACAAAGGACAAAACCAAATAACTGTGGTCTTTAAAAGTGCCAAAGCCTATTGGATCAGGTATTTCCAAAGTACTGGTTTCCGATAGCAGCTTGAGGCCCTTGTATTCGGTTTTAAACATGGCCTCTACATCAATGCTGTTGGTTTTTATAAAGAACAGTCCCTGATCGGTGGTTATCCGATAAGCCTGATTTATACAACCTCCGGCAATAGGTGATACCTGTTGCACCAGTACCGGCAGGTCTATGCTGCTGCTGATTGCAATTGCAAATAAGTCCGTACCTACCATCAAGAAATTTGTGAGATCACATGCTGCAATAATCGATCACTACTTCGAGCCAATATATCATACACCTCTTGAAATCCACCCGGGCCTCCATAGTATGGATCGGGAACATCAGGATGATC
>JBPCUG010000564.1:0-2966 GCA_051011275.1 Cyclobacteriaceae bacterium
CCATACCCACCATGGTAAATACCAAAACCTGCCCTGGTTCGCCAGGAACGGTAAAATTGCCCTCCAAATCTGTGATTGCTCCTTGTGTGGTATTTTCGATTACTACGGACACGCCGGGTAGGGGAGCCCCACTGGCATCGGTGACCGTTCCACTATATGGTTGCTGGTCCTGGGCAGCTATGGGATTGGTGAAATACAACAAAAACAGCAATGCCCAACCAGATACCAACCGCATTGAATTATTAGAATTCATCATGTGCAATGATTTATAAATACCAACCCGCGCAGCCTGTTCCCTAAGATTTGCAATAGTATTTATTGGAGCTCGAAGTTGAAGTCGATTTCAAAGACCTCATTAGTAGTATTATCAACCAGCAATATATTAACAAAGCCGGCATCGCCCTCACTGTTTTTAATCGTTGGAGCTTGCACTGGATTGAAGGTCACACCGGCCACACCTTCCGATTCCTGCAGATCAATATTGTCAGGATCACCATCAAAGTCAAAAAGTCTAAAGTCCCAATCTTCATCAGTGAGTACCACTCGGTTGCTTGAGGGATCAACCGCATTACCAAAGGCACCTCCTAGGTTCCCAAAAATGCCTTGTATCATACTGTTGTCACTTGCAGGGTCAGCTGTCGGTGCCAAAATTACAAATATGTCTGGAAATTGTTCATCACCTGCTTCTCCTGGGTCCCAGGGGTCAGTCCCGTTGGTTGTAGGAAAAAAGCTAATAAAATATCCGGTTAGTACCCGCTCCATGACCCGAACATCCTTGCTGCTCTCAACCATCTGATCGTCTTCGGTAAAGGCTCTTAAGGTCACTGTAACCGTGCCTGCGTTTTCAAAAGTCACCGTGGGTGAAATTTCTGTTGAAATGTTGGAGCTGTCACCAAAAATCCATTCATACCTAGCCGCATTAGTTGAAAGGTTATCAAACATAACAGGGACGCCTACTTCCACTACATCAGGGTCTGTAAAAAAGTTAGGTACAGGAGCCGGCAATGGATCGTCCTTGCTACAAGCAGCAAGCAATAGGATAACAACAAGAGTGGAGAAAGCTTGGTAGAATTTGGTCATTAATTTAGTAGTTAAGTTTACGGAGGTTTTAAAAATAGCTAATTAATTCATTATTCATAACTAGTTTTTAACATTATTTAATAAAACACAATTCGCTGAAAATAAATCCTGAACGTCCAAATTATTTAGCAAAGCTTAAAATAAGGGCATACGAATCCCCCGTTTTACGGGATGTTGAGAAAGACCAGCGTAATAGGATTTTATATGGATAATAGCCGTTTTTATTTGCTATATTTCATCTAATGCAGCGCAGGAATTTTGCAAATCTTTGGCCGGAATGCTATTGTGCATTTTACCAATGGCATTTAATGCAATAAATATGTTTTCTCCTTATCAAAACTACTCTGGAAGGCGTGATGCGAACCACGCAACTCAAAATAAATTTGATGTAATTGTGATCGGAGTAGGCTCAATGGGAGCCTCAACTTGCTATTACTTAGCTAAACGAGGGTTGAAAATCCTTGGATTGGAGCAATTCAACCTTCCGCATCAACTGGGCTCGCATACTGGACAAAGCCGTATTATTCGCAAAGCCTACTTTGAACATCCTGATTATGTGCCTTTACTACAAAGAGCTTATAAAGGCTAGGAGGAGCTCGAATCTACAACTGGATCCCAACTGTATTACCAAACAGGGTTTACATACTTTGGGCCAAAAGACCATGAACTGCTTAAAGGGGTACGGCTAGCTGCCGATCTGTACGATCTGCCTTTGAAACACTTGACTATTCAAGAAGCTACAAACCGATTTCCTCAATTTAAGGTTCCGCCAGACTATGACATTATAAATGAACCTGAAGCTGGATTTATTACTCCCGAAAGAGCGATCCGTGCTTACGCTGAAGAAGCAATTAAACGGGGAGCTGATTTACGGACCAACCAACGAGTTTTGCGTTGGGAAGCAAATGGTAAAGGTGTGAAAGTTTATTGCGAAAATGAGACTTATACGGCAAAAAAATTAGTTATCACGGCTGGAGCCTGGAGCGATAAATTAATCTCAACTATTTCAAATAAGTTACAGGTTACCAGGCAATTACTAGCCTGGCTTAAACCAAAAAAGTGGCAAGACTTTACCAAAGAAAACTTCTCTTGTTGGACAATTGCTCATGGTGGAAAGCCAGGGATCTACTATGGATTTCCAATTCTGCCAGCCTCGAATTTTTATGGACCAATGGGGCTAAAAGTTGCCTATCATAATCCTGGCCAGCTGGTGGACCCTTCAGATGCTCCCATCGCGGATCCTAGAAGCGAAATAGAAGATCTGAAGGAAATCCTTGACCAATATTTGCCTCAGGCTTTTGATTCGGTGTTAGAAATTAAAAGTTGTTTTTATACCAATACTCCTGACCGGCATTTCATCATAGATCAATTACCGGGCAACGAAGAGAATGTTTCTATTGCTTGCGGGTTTAGTGGGCATGGCTTTAAGTTTGTTCCTGTAGTTGGCCAGGCTTTGGCCGATTTAGCCTGGGAAGGCAAAACAAACTTGCCAATTCAATTTCTAAATGCTAAAAGATTTAGCTAAGTTTCACATAAGAAATTGGTTCAACCATAGTTTGATCAAACAGCTGATATTGGTTAGTCTAAAATTCTATCAACCAGAAATTTAAAACAACAAGCACTATGAAGAAATTACACTACTACTCATTATTGCTAATAATGGTGCCACTAATCTTGATTGACGGATATGGGCAAAGAAAAGCTAGAAATGCGGTATCAACTCCGAGCTTATTATCAGATTCAACCTTTGCAGGACTGAAATTTCGCAGTATCGGCCCGGCATTTAAATCTGGTCGCATCGCCGATATAGCCATTCATCCGGAGGATGACAATCAATGGTATGTTGCTGTAGGCTCTGGAGGGGTATGGAAAACCAAAAATGCCGG
>JBPCUG010000565.1:0-7343 GCA_051011275.1 Cyclobacteriaceae bacterium
GAGCTGCTTTAGCCAAACAATACTGTGGCAGCTGTCATCAATTCCCCGAACCGGAGATCCTGACCAAGAAAAGCTGGGACTACCTATTAACTGATATGGGGTTCCGACTAGGGATAGTGGATTATAGCCATTTAGAAGATGCCTCTCCTATCGCCGTTTTAAATATGACTACCAGAGAACGAATCCTGCAAATGGGGGGTCTGATACCGGAAAAGCCATTGATAACAACCGATGACTGGGCCTCTATTAAAGCTTATTACTCTCAGAATGCACCTGACCAACCGCTGGTTCAGCCGAAGAAAAAAAAGATCAAAACCAAACTGAATAATTTTATTTTAAAGATCCCTGACTACCAGCCTAAGGAAGCAATCCTAACTTTAATGAGGATAGATGAAAAGAATAAAAGGATCTTAATGGGTAATCAAAGTGAAAAGACCCTTAGCATTCTGGATCAAAATCTACATCGAGTCCAAACTTACTCGGACCATGAACTTCTGGTTGACATTGAGGCGAATGGTGATAGTCTGTATTTGTTGTCCATCGGAGATCTAATGGGTCGGTATGTAGGAGAAGCTAATGGCTATTTGCAATTGACTGAAGGTAAATCAGATCACATACGGCGTATGGGAAAGACTGTTACTGGATTACATCGGCCAGCAGATATGGAGTTTGCCGATCTGGATGGAGATGGGATTAATGAACTGATCGTTTGTAATTTTGGTGATGTAACAGGAAATGTTTCTATTTATGAGAAACAGGGACAGAAATATACACTCCAACAAGAATTACACAACGCACCTGGGGCCATAAAAAGCCAGGTACATGATTTCAATCAGGATGGCCTTCCGGATATCGTAGTCCTCTTTGGTGATGCAAGAGAAAATATCAGCCTGTTTATGAATCAAGGCAACCACCGATACCAAAGGGAAATAATAGTTGAAACGCATTCTGCCTACGGTCATACTTATTTCGAACTACAAGATTTTGATAAAGATGGACACATGGATATCTTGGCGGTAAACGGCGATACCGATGCCGACCCTTTCAATACCTTAAAAAACTACCATGGCATAAGGATCTATTTGAATGATCGGAAAAATAATTTTAACCTAGAATACTTTTATCCAATGTATGGTGCCCACTTTGCTAAAGCGGCTGACTTCGATAAGGATGGAGACCTAGATATCGCCGCCAGCGCTTTCTTTCCTGACTTTGCACTCGACCGGCCAGAGCAATTTACCTACCTGGAGAACAAAGGTAACTTAAACTTTGCTTCTTATACCCATCCTGAGACCTTCGATGGCCGTTGGATGACCATGGATATAGGTGATTACGACCAGGATGGTGATGTAGACATTGCTTTGGGTGCTGGTTATTTGCCATTAGGCATGGCAGTTAAGTATAGGGAAAAGTTAAGGTCGTTGCGTGCAAATGGTAAGGCAATATTAGTTTTTGAGAATACCATCAATAAGTAATGCCATTACTCAGATTTTAGAAACTACAGCCAGAGTCAAAGTTCAGATGCGATTTTTTCCAACCCCTTTAGGTTTCTCTCTAAAACCAACTTTACGTCTTCATCCTCAATATGACCAAGGATGCCAATGTTTCCCTTAAAGCCAGAATCTAAAAGCGCCCTAAGCATTTGTTGCTCGTAGTTGCCTGCTCCCACTGTAAGGATCTTGGAGCCATCTTTTACCATTCCGTTTATATTTACAACCTTCAGATAAGGTAACATGATTGGAAGCAATTCTGTAAATTCCTCCATCTGTTGGTGTGCGTGATGGAAATTGTAAATGATGCCGATATCAGAAAGGCCAGTTTTCTCAATGATCCGGACTTGATTGCGGGGGTTGCCAAACCACTCGCCGTGGTTATACAACTGCAACTTGGCGTCAGCTTGTCCTGCTAGTTGATGTAACTCCCTTATAGCCATTGTTGCTTTTTCTAACTTAGCAGAATCATCCAGGTTCTCAAAAAAACGATCATCAAAAGACATCCAAATATCACATGGCACCTTTAGTGAATCGAGGTATGACAGAAGTTGTCGATTACCGGGATTTAGTAAACTATCTCCTTGCCCGTCGATCCACCACCACACAGAAAGGAGATCAATCCCATTTTCGTTAAGCGCAATTACCTCCTCAGGAAAACTAGGAAGATGTTGATCCCGCCAATCGTAAGCAAACTTGGTGAAGCCTAATTCCTTTAGCATAACTGCTCTTTCTTTAGGGCCGCGCTCCATTTTGTCAAAAGGTACTACACACCAGGCCACTAGGTTGTCGATTGCAAATAGAGAAGGGTATGAATCCTCTGGAATACTTTGTTCCACAGGCTCACTTTTGGTGCAACCAATAAGCAGAGCAGCAAATAGAAATATCCGGAGGCAATCTTTGCTGGGAGTTTTCATTGTATTAAAATTTAAGGTTATTGTTTGTCTTTATCAAATTGATAGCCGATTATAGAATCATAACCCTATTATAAACCGATGAGAGCCATTATATGCCTAGTTATTTTAAGCCTGAGTGGGCAATTGCCGGCCCAGAGCGGCAAAGTGTTCGATGACTTGTCGATGCATAGTGATATCTTAAGAATGGATCGCAAGTATGCCGTTTACCTTCCTCCTGATTATGAAACCTCCAGTCGTCGTTACCCTGTTTTATACCTGCTCCACGGAGGCGGTGACGATCAGACCGGCTGGGTGCAGTTTGGTGAAGTATTAAATATTACCGATCAAGCGATCAAGGAAGGTACCGCCACGCCAATGGTAATAATCATGCCTGACGCCAGTGCCGGACAGCGTGGGTACTTCAATGATGTAAGCAATAAATGGCGATATGAAGATTTCTTTTTTGAAGAGTTCATGCCCTATGTAGAAAAAACCTATCGCATAAAAGGTGAAAAAAGGTATCGCGCTGTAGCCGGGCTTTCCATGGGAGGTGGAGGTTCGTTTGTTTATGCACTTCATCGCCCTGATTTATTTTCTTCGGCTTGCCCACTGAGCGCTAGCACAGGGCCACAAACGTTGGAAGATGCCAAGCGTTGGATGGAAAGATGGGAGCTTGGTCCTTATAAAGATAACGAGCTTGAAGAATGGCGTAAGAAATACAGTGTGCTTCAGCTAATAGAAGAGGTGACTGAGGATAATAAAGATGCCGTTCGCTGGTATATCGATTGTGGGGATGACGACTTTCTTTATGAGGGCAATTCACTCGCGCATATCGCCATGCGGAAGAAAGATATCCCCCATGAGTTCAGGATCAGGCAAGGAGGACATACCTGGACCTATTGGCGCACTTCATTGCCGGAGGTCCTTAGATTTATCTCTGACGCCTTTCACCAACATTAATTGAAATCAAATTTTGAGTCGTAACGGTATCTTTTCTAATAATCCGGTGAGGGCAATAATCAGGTAAGAAAAAACCAAAGACTTAAAAATGCCAATGTAGCTGTTAGTCCAAGATCCCGGTAATTCGAAACTTACCAGTGCTATAATCGCATAGACATAATAGGGCAGTAAATAACACGTTAGCGTGCTTCGTCCGGCTGGCGCGATGGGGTTGGCCCACTTAGTGAAGCCCTTTTTATCGGCAATGAGATAGATCAAAAGAAAGAAGACAATACTAATGCCGGCACAAATGGCTGTCCATGATGGCGTAGCCCTGATCTTTGAAATACCCCACTCAGGCCTGGTGACAAAACCAAAAATGATAAGGATAGCTGCCAATGATAGCAAGGCCATCACAAGTTGAGTCGACTTATCTGTGTTTCTTAGCTTTAGTAATATCAAGGTGGTCAATACGCCGGTCATCACACTGGCATGCACCGAGGCACCAACTACGATTTTGAAACTACGATCAAAAGGAGAAACAAACTGTTGAACGTTGAGCAGGTAAAAAACTAAACAGATTACTCCGATCCATAGTAATTTATCACCAACTACCAAGTATAAAGTGGCACAAACCAAATAACCCCATCCGATCAAACCCAGTATGCCCCACCAATAAGTGCGCATCCACTGCGGATCTTCGGCAGAACCACCTTTGAAGATCACGGCTAGGTAGATCAAGATGCCAACACCAAGAATTTGCATCACCCATTGTGGAATCGTGCTCAGTGCTTTTTTGTCTCGATAGTAATTCCAAATAAGGAAAAAGGCCAGGGTCATTAGTATCTGCCAATAGTGCTTACTGTAGGGCAGTAATTGGTTGTTAATGTTTTCCAGGTTTACCATGAAAACGCCCATCACGATCAGCGCTAGAGATCGGATTACAATATGGCCAAAGATATAGATTGTGGATTGTCCTTTTTGTTTTCTGGCTTGAATGGCTAATGGAACAGAAAGGCCTACAATAAATAAGAAAGCTGGAAAGACCCCATCAGCCAGTCCCATGCCGTCTTCGTCATCCAGCTTATGTCCCAGCCATCGTGGAATATCAGTAAGTGTCCACAGATCGTTGACGAAGATCATGAGTAGCATGGTCAGTGCTCGAAAGATATCGATTGAAGCTACCCTGGGCGTTTTTACTGTAAGATTGAGGGGATTCACAAAGTTTTGAAGTGCGCTACCATAGCCTTAAAACAGTGCACCTGTCCCATAGCGTTTTCATCCTCCTTCTTACCGTAATAAAGATCCATGAAATTACTAGCTGAGGTCCAAATAGTTTGCATCACTCCGTGGTACCGATCTTTGACCTTGTCATTACTACCTTCTTTGAAGGCCTTCATGAGATCGATCTGACCGGTAGCAACTTCCGGCTTCCTCCAAGGACAGGAAACTACCTTCAAACCCTTAATAGCAAAATAAGCAGCCGTAGGTTCAGGTTTTTCATAATGCCAATCGCAAATGATCACATCTTTGGGGATCAAGTCGATAGCTTGGTGGGTATTATTCTCGCTAGCTTCCCACATCCCCAAACCAGTAGCATTTCCATCCAAGAGCCTGTCTCCCCAGATCCAAAGTTCTCTGTCATTTTCTTTCAGGTGGTCCCTAATCTTGGTTACCTCTCCGGCGAAAAGCGCAGCTTTGTCCTTACCGGCACACCGAGGACATTTTTCGTCGCCAATATAAAAAACTTCATCCATTCCAGCATGAAAAGCATCAGCCTCAAAGACCTCCAGGATCTCATCTACCAAAGCAAAAACTACCTCGTGTACATCAGGATGTAAGGGGCAGTAACTTTTGCAATACAACCCATCATCATTAGGCCATTCATACTTTTCAGGCAATTGCACATGAGGTGTTTCGTCAAACTGTGGGAATTCTTTTAGTAAGTTGGTCAGCTCGCTATGCCATGATTGATGTCCCAGAAGGTTGATCTGAGGGATCAATCTAATGTGGCTATCCTTAGCTACTTGCACCAGCTGTTTGACTTGCGCTTTGGTTAGTGGATTGTCTCCCCGAAGTTGAGGATCTGACTGGTCCTCATACTTAAAATCCACACGAAGCACTAAAGTGTTGATACCATTTGCTGCCAGGTCCTCCTTCATGAATTGAGTGAACCGTTCCAAGTCATTTGCGGCCGGAGCAGCAATGCAGAAACCACGTACCTGCAGTAAGGAATCTAATGGTTGGCAAAGGGAGGTCAGGCTGATTACTATTAAACAGCTACTTAGAAAGAACTTCATTTCGTGAGTGGTTAAGTGTGGTTTATCCGATGGGAAGCATAGAACTTATGACAGCTCCGCGCCTACCTTCTCTAAAAGTGCTTTTGTGGCTCTAATACCTTCGTCTTCACTAAGTTCAGTTCCTTCATATTCGACTCCAATATGGCCCCTAAAGCCAGCATCTTTTACGATAGCAAGCATTTTTCGATAGTCAGTCAGGGTTTCATTGCCTGTTTCATCAAAGACATTCGATTTGGCGCTAACTCCTTTTGCAAAAGGCATCAATTCTTCGGTGCCTAGGTAACGGTCATAGTCTTCAAGGCAGTCTGACCAATTATCAGGATTACGTTCAATACAAAAGTTGCCAAAATCAGGAAGGGTGCCGCAATTGGAATGGTTGACCTGCTTCATCACCTCCGATAACCATTTTCCATTGGAGGAATAACCGCCATGATTTTCAACGATAACGCCAATCTCATGGTCTGCCCCAAACTCCGTCAATCGGCCCAAACCATCAACTGCAGCAGCCATAACATCTTCTGCACTACCTTCTCCATAGGCATTGACCCTTATAGAATGACAACCTAAAAACTTTGCTGCTTCCACCCATTTGTAGTGATTCTCTACAGCTTTCATTCGCTCTGCGTCATCGGTTCCACCCAAACCCCCTTCACCATCGATCATGATCAAAACATTGGTCATACCGAGGTCGTCAGTACGCTGTTTTAATTCTCCCAGGTAAGCTTGGTCCTGCGCTTTGTCCTTGAAAAACTGATTGACGTATTCGAGTGCATCGATACCGAAATCGTTTTTCGCTTTTGCTGGAAACTCCATATTGGTAAGCTTACCATCAAATAGTGTTTTATGTAATGACCATTCAGCCAGAGATATTTTGAAAAATAACTCCTTGGGCATATCCACAGCTGTTTCTGCGGAGTCTGCAACTGCTATTTCCTCCGATTGCTCACTCTTCCCTGAGCACGCAGTGATAATACTTGGAAATACAGTGATCATTCCGGCACCTGCGGTACTGCTGGCCATTCGTTTGATAAAGGTTCGTCTAGGTTGATTCATAGTGATTACTTGATTTTTTTCTTCAAAGTACGAGGTAGGCAGATCAAATAAAAATCCATAGCGATTTAATAGAGCAAAGGTAGCATACTCATCTCTCTTTGAACCAGCCCATTTTAATCTCTTATAGCTTCTTTATTGAAGAATTCTTCAGAAATAATATCAAATAAAATTGGCACCTAATTGGTCGAATTCCGAAATAATAGGTATTTCCAAATCTCTAAAAGGATGGTCAAAATGGGAAGTTTGTACCCCAATAAAATCAACTCCGGTTTCTTGTGCGACTTCATAATCATGAAGAGTATCTCCCAAAAAAATGATCTTTTTTCTTTCTCTCTCTTTTAATCTTTGAATAACCGTTTTCTTGGGAGTGGGAAACCCATATAGCTTAATAAAATATTGATCAAGGCCATGATGAGCTAGTTGCCGTTCCACTTCATTTTGCGGCGCCATGGAACATACATATTTCGGAATATTAGGATATTGCTCAAGAAAGGACACCAGGCCCTTCATAGGTGGTATCTCAAGTAGCTTTTTATCCAACATTTCAATTGATTCCTGAACAAACCTGGCTGCGGTACTTTCCACCTCTGCTATTTTCAAGAGATGCCGGCAGATATACTCAAATCTTACACTGCGTGGGATCCCAATGGTATCAATGATGTATT
>JBPCUG010000566.1:0-3068 GCA_051011275.1 Cyclobacteriaceae bacterium
AATGCCACACGATCCCAATATTATTTGGGCAGGTACCGAGATCGGCTTGTTCGAATCAACTGACGGAGGTCAATCCTGGCACTTTGCAGACAACGGGCTCCCGGCTGTTTCTATTTGGCAGCTTAAGGTTGTCGATGACCAGGTAGTGGTAGCTACGCACGGTCGAGGGATATGGTCGGTTACAATCAATGAGTTGCCCGAGATACCTGTATTGCCTAGTATTGATGCATTAGGTACCGGATTGCAAGGAGAGCTAGTGATAGATGCTTCACTGCGCTCATCTTATGATTCGACACTGGTATTTGTAAATGGCCTTCAGGTTGGCAAGATCGGAGCCTCGGAAGCTGCCGATAACTTAATAAATGTGACAGGGTTTGCCCCTGATGATTCGCTGGGAGTAGCGCTTCTTTCCTACAAAGATGGATTCTTACTACCTTCTAATGTTGCCTCTACCAGGTTGTTTGATGTAAATGATATTCGTGAAGCCTATGTGAATGATTTCAACGAGCCCTCGGATGATTTTATCGGTGATAATTTCAGGATCATCTTTAAAAGTGATTTTAACAGCGAAGCCATACATACTACACATCCCTATGATCAGGGCAATGGTTTTCCAGGAGGGCGCACCAATTATATTTACCAGCTAAAGACTCCGATCATTATCAAAGATGCAAACGCTTCTTTAAGCTACCGCGATGTAGCCATTGTTGAGACCGGCGAGTCAGGGACTAATTTCGGCGACACTGACTTTTACGATTATGTAGTGGTAGAAGGAACCAAAGACGGCATCAATTGGGAGCCGATCGCCGATGGTTACGACTCCAACTTTGATCCGAAATGGTTGACGGCTTATAACGCCGAGGGCACTGGAGATGAAAGTATGTATGTTTCCCATCGAGTGGATCTATTAGAAACTTTTAACCCCGGCGATACGGTATTCTTTCGTTTCCGGTTGTTCTCAGATCCTTTCACAGCTGGTTGGGGTTGGATCATAGATGATTTGAATATTCAGGATCAAGTGACTGGTATAGACGATGAACCAGAAGCTGGAGCCTTTACGCTGTACCCCAATCCTGTTTTTTCAACTGCAACTATCCGGGTGCAGCTCCCAAAAACAGAGACCGTGAGCTGGCAGATGATAGACCTTTCCGGAAAAATAGTTGATCGGCGCAATTTCGGATTGCAGCCAAAAGGACTACGAACTTATGAGTTACCTACTGACGGACTTAGGCCAGGTATTTACATAGTTAATTTGCAAAGAGGAGGAGACCTGTTTAAGAGGAAGTTGGTGGTTAGTGGATAGGTATAGCAAGAATTTATACTTGATGACTCATCACAACTGAATGCTGCGAGCTAATAATCCATATTCCATTGTTGAACTGCAGTATAAAGACTCATTAGCAAGAGAACTCCGCTCAGGATAAGTAAACATCCAGTACTCCGTTCTTCTTGCCGTGCCCTTGAAATCGGCGTATTTCCTCAATACTAGTAGGTACCCAGTTCATAGATTAATATAATGACTAGGAATTGAATGGATTGCTGGGCCAAGCTAGGTACGGAGGTGATTAAATAAAAATTGGGTGCTATTGTACTAACTTGAGTTGTCCAAACATTGTTTTACCTCGTGTTCTCGGCCCAATCTTTCATCTTCTCCGCCATTTCCTTCATAACCTCCTCCTCACTTCTTCCCGCACTTTTCAAAACTTTAAAACTGTGATCACCGCCTTCGACCTCCTGTAAAGAGGCCTTAGGGCCAACCTCTTTCAATAAAGGCTTAAGCAAAGTCAAGTCAGCAAGTTTGTCCCTGGTGCCCTGAAGGAATAGCATCGGCACAGTGACATCATGTAAATGTGCACCGCGCTCAGATCCCGGTCGACCTGGGGCGTGTAAAGGAAAGCCTAGAAAGACCAATCCTTTCACTCCTTCCAACGGCTCCTTGGCTGCCGCTTGGGAAGTCATACGACCGCCATAGGATTTACCACCGGCCAGCAGTGATAAGTCATCGGCTTCTTCTCTTGCTTTAGCGACTGCAGATCTTACTGTAGCCATCGAGATACCCGGAGCACTCGGACTTCGACGGCCTTGCTCCATATAGGGAAAGTTGTAACGAAGAGTAGCTATACCAACTTCAGCCAATTGCTGCGCCATGGCTTCCATAAACTTATGCTCCATACCTGCGCCGGCGCCGTGACCGAAGACATATAGCCACTTTGCATTATCAGGTCGGAGTAGGAGGGCGCTTACCGGGCCACTGCTTTTAGAGGCTTCGAATTGAAGGCGTTTGGGTTGGATCATGGGTATGAGTCAATAGTCATTGGTGAAGTAGGTGCTGCACGGAACCTGTCAATTGGTCAATGAATATTATAAATATAGAATAATATTGCCGACCCACCAACCGCCATAAACACCTAGGTCATTGCCAAGCTTCCGGCAGGAAGGCTCTGGCAATCCCCTGGCTGGTAGTGCCGTAGCTGGCAGGTTCCTAACTATTAGCGATGTAGCTCACTCATTTTTATCTTTTGGTTGGCTTTTACCTTTAAGCTTGTTTCTTGAGCCATAGCTGCGCCGCTAACAACAAATAAGCACTATTTCCATCAAAAAAATTAATCTGCAAAGATTGCGGGGACCTGCTAATTTTGTTAATATCATATTCAGGATCAACCGCTCAACCATCACTTTGATTAAATTTCCTAAGTATCAGGCATACTTTTTTGGTATGATCTTAAGCTTGGCTCTAAGCTATACCGCCTGGGGTCAAGGAGAACAGATCTCCTTTCAACACCTCGGTCCTGCCCACGGGCTTTCCCAGAACTCGGCTTTGTGTTTACTGCAGGACCAGCAAGGGTTTATCTGGATCGGAACTGAGGAAGGTCTGAACCGCTACGATGGCCATAACTTTAAGATCTATAAAACAGGCTTACCTGGTGAAAATTTTCTTAGTCATAGCATTATTTGGAGTTTACATGAAGATCGTTCCGGTATCCTTTGGGTAGGTACACGGGGTGGTGGACTTAATCATTTTGATCGGGTCCGGGAACGCTTTACCTGGTACCGACACGATTCTGAAG
>JBPCUG010000567.1:0-2541 GCA_051011275.1 Cyclobacteriaceae bacterium
TCTTCCGACTGCTTGCGTTCTCTTTACTGTCAACCTAAATTATGAAAAATCTATTTACTGGCTTGTTGTTGCTTCTCATTGGAGGAAGCACATCCTATCTGTATGCTCAAGACACGGAATCCAAGCAGGAAAAAAAGATCTACCATACAAAAAGAATAAACCCCCACCCTCCTGAGATCGATGGGAAATTAAACGATCCAGCATGGGAGACTGTAGAATGGGGTGGAGACTTCAGTCAATGGCAGCCCGATGCAGGAAAGGCGCCCACTGAACAAACTGCCTTCAAAATACTTTACGATGACAAGAACATCTATATCGCTTATCGATGCTTTGATAAGGAGCCTGATAAAATTGTCCGTAGAATGTCCCGTCGAGATGGTTTTGAAGGAGATTGGGTAGAGATCAATATAGACAGTTACTTCGATCACTTGACCGCATTCTCTTTTTCCCTATGCGCCTCAGGTGTAATCGGTGATGAAGCTGTATCAAATAACGGTAATAACTGGGACGAAAGTTGGGACCCTATATGGTACGCAAAAACTGCTATCGATGACCAAGGTTGGACTGGTGAAGCTAGAATTCCTCTGAGCCAATTGCGCTATAGCAATAAGGACAAGCAAGTTTGGGGAATACAACTTACCCGCCGGTTTTTCCGCAAAGAAGAACGATCGACCTGGGCGCCAGTGCCCGCTAATTCACCTGGTTGGGTACATCTATTTGGTGAGCTACATGGAATTGAAGGTATCAAACCACAAAAGCAAGTAGAAATTGCTCCTTATATAGTTGCACAGGTGGAAAGCGCAGAACAAGAAGCGGGCAATCCCTTTGCTACGGGTGACGACCAAAGGATCAATGCCGGTGTAGACGGAAAAATAGGTCTTTCTGGAAATCTTACCCTTGATTTTACTATCAACCCGGATTTTGGGCAAGTAGAAGCTGACCCATCACAGGTCAATTTAAGTGCATTTGAAGTATTCTTTCAGGAAAGGAGACCATTCTTCATTGAAGGTAGAAACATTTTGGACTATCGTTTGAACCGGTCTGCATGGGGTGGTAGCTTTTCCAGAGATAACCTATTCTATTCACGACGGATAGGTCGCAGGCCCCATCTTTATCCTGATACAAAAGATGGCGAATATGTGGATCAGCCAGTGAATACTTCTATTTTAGGAGCCTTTAAGCTTACAGGTAAAACCAAAAAGGGATTGTCCATCGGCTTCTTGGAAAGTGTAACCGACACCGAGAAAGCCACAATTGATTTAGAAGGAAATCGACGTAAAGAAATAGTAGAACCCTTGACTAAGTATTTTGTCGGACGGGTGCAGCAGGACTTTAATAAGGGCAACACCCAAATTGGCGGAATGATCACCGCTACCAATAGGAATCTGG
Source organism: Cyclobacteriaceae bacterium (assembly GCA_051011275.1). Classification (GTDB taxonomy): domain Bacteria; phylum Bacteroidota; class Bacteroidia; order Cytophagales; family Cyclobacteriaceae; genus JBPCUG01. The sequence goes on from JBPCUG010000567.1 coordinate 1,390, forward strand.
AGAATTCTACTCTTGAGGCGGGCCTGCACAAATCCGCTTATTCCGGAGGAGTGGATTTTATTCACAATTGGAAAGATCGGACTTACTATGTTCAAGGGAACTTTTCCATGAGCCAGGTAAATGGATCCACCGAGGCACTATTGTCAACCCAAACTTCTTCTGAACGTTTCTTCCAAAGACCGGATGCTAGCCATGTAAAGGTTGACTCAACCAGAACCTCCTTATCTGGTACTGGTGGTATGCTTAAGTTTGGGCGCAATGGAGAAGGTAAAATAAAATTTGAATCCGGAATGACTTGGCGATCTCCAGGTTTGGAATTGAACGATGTTGGTTTTATGCGACAAGGGGATCTTATCAACCAATGGACCTGGATAGGCTATCGAATTTTAGAGCCCAAAGGAATCTTCCGCCGACTGGGGTTGAATGTAAATGAGTTTGTTGACTGGAACTTTGAAGGAGTAAATACCAGCAGAGGCGCTAACTTCAACGGCTTTAGCCAATTGAAAAACTACTGGTCTTTTGGCACTGGGATCACCGTGAGAAGCGAGCGAATATTTACCTCGGATTTAAGAGGTGGGCCGTCCTTCAAACGACCCGGCGGCTTTGCCACTTGGATCTGGCTGGATTCTGACGACCGAAAAAAACTGAGATTTAACGCTAACGCTGAGATATGGCGAAGTAATGATAATGGAAATGAAGAAAACTTTCTGCGCACTTCAATTTCGTATCAACCGACCAACGCGTTAAGCATCAGTCTACGTCCCTCTATTTCCTACAATAAAGACGAGTTGCAATATGTAACTACTACGGAGTTGGGGGACCAAGCAAGGTATATCCTAGCCACCATTGATCAAAACAATGCCAGTGTATCCATTCGAGTGAATTACAGCATTGCCCCCAACCTTTCAATCCAATACTATGGACAGCCGTTTATTTTTAAAGGGAAGTATAAAGAATTCAAACGGATCACCAATTCCTTAGCCAATCGCTATGAAGAACGATTCCATTTGTTTGATGGAAGTGAGATTACTTTGGATAGCAGCAGCGATGAATATCAAGTAGATGAGGACCAGAATGGCACCATAGATTACACCTTTGGCAATCCCGACTTTGATTTTCTACAGTTCCGGTCCAATATGGTAGCCCGCTGGG
>JBPCUG010000568.1:0-11117 GCA_051011275.1 Cyclobacteriaceae bacterium
GAATAAGCCCCTAAGGAATTGCATTGAATAGTTTCCCGGCACAAGCTATAGTCTAAGTCACAAATTTTTGAAGGATCAATTTTTACTATTCCCATCTCACTTTCTAATTTATCCCGTTGATCCATTTTTCTAATTCCACGGCGTGAAATACAATGGCAGAGGCGCCAATGCAAATCAAAAGCTCATCAAGGGATAAAGGCTGGGTCTTAAATATCTGGTTGGCAAAGGGCAAATAAATAGTACCTAGCTGCAATAGAAAAGTTAGCGCGACTGCGCCAAACAAATATCGGTTGGATAGCAATCCCTGCTTGTAAAGAAACTGGCGATCGCTTTTCACGGCAAAAACATGGCCCATTTGACTGAGACATAAAACTGTGAATACCATGGTTTGCCAGCGACTGATATCTTGCTCGATCGCCCATGCCTGAAGTCCTAAGCAAACCGCCCCCATTAATAACCCCACCCATAGAATATGTTTACCCATACCATGAGCAAAGATGCGTTCCCCAGGTGGGCGCGGAGGACGGTTCATTATATCCTTTTCCGGAGGCTCTAAGGTAAGAGCCAAACCGGGTAAACCGTCAGTAACCAAATTGATCCACAAAATATGAATGGGTAATAGTGGGATGGGCAGACCTACCAATGGTGCCAAAAAGATGGTCCATATTTCTCCACTGTTACTGGTCATGGTATACTTGATAAACTTTCGGATGTTATCGAAAATGCGGCGACCTTCTTTTACGGTGCGAACAATTGTGGCAAAGTTGTCATCCAGTAGGATCATGTGAGCGGCTTCTTTACTTACCTCGGTGCCCATAATGCCCATGGCCACTCCAATATTGGCGATCTTAAGAGAAGGTGCATCGTTTACCCCATCACCAGTCATAGCCACGAAATGATCCTTTTTCTGTAGGGACTTAACAATATTCAATTTTTGCTCAGGAGTAACGCGGGCGTAAACAGCGATCTTTTCCACTCTTTCATCTAGGGCTTCCGGCGATACCTTTTCCATTTCCGCCCCGGTTACCAAAAGGTCGCCAGGTTTTAGGATCCCGATTTCTTGAGCAATCGCCTTTGCCGTAACCGGATGGTCGCCGGTAATCATTACAGGATGAATGCCTGCGGTTCTGCATTCAGCAATAGCCGCCTTTACTTCGGAGCGGGGTGGATCGATCATACCTACCAATCCGACGAACTTTAAGTCGCGTTCTATTTGAGCGGCCGTCAGAGGCTCCGGGATCTTATCAAGGTAGCGGTAGGCAAAAGTTAACACTCGCATGCCTTTTTGTGCTAATTCCTGAGTTTGCTGATTGATCCTTTCTACTGTACCATGATTTTCCAATCTCGTAGCTATGGATTCTGATGCACCCTTTGAGATAGCAATGAATCGCTCACCAAACGAATGTATAGTAGTCATACATTTGCGCTCTGAATCGAATGGTATTTCAGCTAAGCGTGGATAGTTCTTGACAATTTGATCCAGGCTATCAGGCCCTAATTTGTGCACTGCAAACTCCACCAAAGCAACCTCAGTAGGATCTCCTAACCACTGTCCGGTTTTGGTACCTTTTACATCATTGTTCAAAACCATCCCCAATTCTAGAATCGAGTATTCTGATGATTCCAGCTTTGTACAATGCGGTAGGATCTCCTTGACCGTCATTTTATTCTTTGTAATGGTACCGGTTTTGTCGGAGCAGATATAAGTTACCGAACCCAGTGTTTCGACCGCCGGTAATTTCCGGATCAGGGCATTTTTTTTGATCAATCGCTTAGCGCCCAAAGCCAAGGCAATGGTGACTACCGCTGGCAACGCTTCCGGGATAGCAGCTACAGCTACCGAAATAGCCACTAATAGCATCTCTAACGGATCTTCTCCTTGCCATAAACCAACTGCGTACAACACCGCGCAGATAATCAAAACGAGGTAGGACAATTTTTTACCAAAGCTAGCCAACCTGATTTGCAGAGGTGTGAGTGGCTCTTCCTCCTGAAGCATACGCGCGATCTGGCCAATCTCAGTATCCATTCCGGTGGCTACCACGATTCCTGAACCACGACCATAAGTAACCAAAGTACCTTTGTAGGCCATGTTTAGTCGCTCTCCCAGAGGTACTCTAACTTTAGTTAACCAGCTATAAATCTTATCGATAGGATTTGATTCCCCAGTCAATGAAGCTTCATCCAATCGTAAGGAATGGGTCTCTATAAGTCTGATATCAGCCGGCACAGCATCACCTGCTTTTAGCAGTACTTTATCTCCAGGTATCAACAAGGTTGCTGAGACAGTTTTAGGCTTGCCATCTCGAATCACTGTAGCCATCGGGGCAGCTAATTTTTGCAAAGCCTCCATGGCTTTCTCGGCTCGGTATTCTTGCACAAACCCAATGATAGCATTCAAGATGAGGATCACCAAGATCACTATGGCATCGGTGAAGTCACCAATCACCCCGGAGATAACCGCCGCTACCATCAGCACGATAATCATAAAATCGGAGAACTGTCCAAGCAGTAATTTCCATACAGGCTTTTTCTTTTTAACCTGAAGTTCGTTAAGTCCGCTTACCACCAGCCTGGCTTCAGCTTCAGTGGCAGAAAGACCTGTTTCTGTGGAGTCAGTGCGGGAATAAACCTCCTTGAGAGGTAATGAATGCCAATTCATGATAGCAAGCTATTACCGCGCCGACTATTCATCAATGATTTTTATTAGACAGGCACTTGACTTTAATCACTTAAAGTGCACCCAGCTCGAGTTTGACAAAACGAAACATTCAATCAGAAAACCGTTCTAAGTTGACAGCATATGAGCAATATCATCTGCGTGGTTGATGCAACTCATAGGAGCTTGGTCGATAATGCTAGTTATTAGTAGCATACACAACTCTAAAATCATGTTTCAAATTTTAGTGCCAACCAATTTTACCCCTTCATCGCAAAATGCAATAAAATATGCCATGAGTCTGGCCGGTCACCTGAAAGCCAAGATCACATTGCTTCACAGTTTTAGTCTTCACGATGCCAGCTACGATTCGATTATTGATGATCTGCAGGAAGAAAATAAACAAAAAATGACTGCATTAGCCGGAACAACTATTACTCAGCCCGACACTTCCATTGAAGTAAAAAGCTACGAGGGTGAATTGGCCCACGCCATTTCACAAACTTCACCTAGTTTGATCATTATGGGCATAGAAGGAGAAACACCCTTTGAACGATTCTTATTAGGGAACGAACTGAAAAAAGTGATGGAAAAAATGCCTTGCCCCATTTTATTCATTCCGGATGAGGCGCAGCTGACTGAAATAAATAATATTGTATATGCCACCGCTTATAATACCGATGACCTTGACAACCTCAGGTACATGGTGAAACTGACCAAACCGTTTGAGCCGGAAGTATCATTGGTACACATGTCGGATGGCTCATTTTCAGATGAAGATGAAGAGAACTTTATGACTATTTTCAAGAAAGATATACGAGCTCACATCCGATATAAAAAGATAAACTACCAACTTCTATACGGAAAGGATATCAACCAACGGCTGGAACTGTTTATTCACGAGCAGCATCCTGACATGGTAGCTATGATCACCGAACAGCGGTTCCTGTTTGACCGGCTCTTCCATCCCAGTGCTACTAAGAAGATGGCTTTTCATACCAAAATTCCTTTGCTGGTATTTAGCAATATCTATTGGTAAGACTCTTAAACAAAAGCTTGCTCAATGAAAAATATCAAAATTTACTGCATCATGATCACGCTTGTCATGGTGAGTGCTTGTGGCAAGCCCTATTACTTGTCCTCAACTTTCCAGGACAAAACCAAAGACCATGAAGTGATTGCCATCTTGCCGGTGGAGATGATCTTTCTAGGTGTCATGCCAGAAGGGCTATCAGAAAACGACATTCTTGCTATAGAGGAAGCCGAGAGCCAAGCTTTTCAAATCTCCCTGAGCAACGAAATTTTACGTAGCGTCAAAGGAGGCAAAAGGCCATTAAGCATTGACTTTCAACCTTACAGTACCACTAACCAGATTCTACAAGAAAACGGCATATCCATACGGGAGATCTGGCGTCAAAGTCCGGAATCCCTTGCTAGCTTACTTCAAGTGGATGCGGTGGTAAAGGGCAGAATAGAAAAATACCGCTACATGTCTGACCTGGCCAGTTACGGCATTTATGTGGCTACTGATGTGATCGCGATCTTGTCCCAAGGTGCCTTGAGCCCTTACGTCCCGCTTGGCTTGGGTAAAACCAATGATATTCTGGCCTCTTGCGCTTTGCATAGTGGCGATGATGGCCTTGTATTATGGTCTATGTCACAGGAACGATCGGCGGATTGGGGTAGGCCAGCCCCGGTGGTGATCGACGACATTAACCGCAGACTGGCACGACATTTTCCTTATCGGGAATAGAACTTAACCAATCCTCAACACTTTAGCGCCCCAGACATGTTTGTACTTGAGGTCTAACAGTGCTTGATTGGCCTGTTCCAAAGAGTATTCTTGTATATGTGGCTTGACGGGAATATCTGCGGCTAACTGTAAAAAATCCCTCACATCCTTCCTGGTGACGTTAGCCACACTTTTAATCTCTTTCTCCATCCATAAGTGTTTTGGATAATTAAGCTGCAACAAAGCATCCTGATCAATACTTTCCTTTCGAATGGCATTGATCACCAATCGGCCTCCCGGCTTTAAACGCTGTAGAGCTTCAACTACCGGGCTCCAAACCGGTGTCGTGTCAATGATCGCATCCAGTAGCTCGGGAGGTTGGTCATTGGTATCACCAGACCAAACGGCTCCTAAATCCAGGGCGAATCGTTGTTCTTTCTTGCTCCGAGCAAAAACATAAACTTTCGTCTCCGGGAATTTGTGCTTCACCATCTTCATTACCAAATGGGCTGAAGCACCAAAACCAGTCAACCCTAAGTTCTGCCCATTTCTCAATGCAGTCAACCTTAAAGAACGATAACCGATAGCACCGGCACATAATAGCGGAGCTGCATCTGTATCGGATAACGCAGGAGGGATTTGATATGCAAAGGCTTCTTGCACTTTTATGTACTCCGCATAGCCACCGGGAGCATCCCGGCCGGTAGCACGGAATTGCTGGCACAAGTTTTCCCGATCTGATTGGCAATAAGTGCAGGTACCACAAGCTGAATAGATCCAGGCCACCCCCACTCGGTCACCTACTTTCAAATGGGTCACATGTGGCCCTACTTCCACTACTTTGCCCACAGCCTGATGACCGGGCACCATGGGAAAGGAAGGTGGCGGGGTACGTCCTTCAATCTCATCCAATTCGGTGTGGCAAACCCCGCAGACCACTACCCTGATCAAGACTTCCTGATCGCTGGGTACAGGTTTCGGAAAATCTACCAAATCCAATGCATTGGTATTTTCAGCAAGCTGACTTGTACGGGAAATAACCATGGCCTTCATAGTAATTTAAAGATACTAAATATGGCTAGTCGCAGCCGGTATTCGAATCATGCCCATGAATGACAATCATCATTTTTTATTAACGAAAATCCCCTTAATTCCAAGCTATGAAAATCATGTTGATTCTAACTACCTTACTGGTAACGGCTTTGATCTTTGGGAAGACGAAAACGAGACCATCATCAAGCAAAACTGAAGCTAAAATTATTAAGCTTCCTGCCCCAGCTTATGAGAGCCAAACCTCCGTTGAAGAAGCTCTAAAAATACGTCGATCGGTAAGGGAATATGAGAAGGAATCTTTAACTCTGACCCAGCTCTCGCAAATGTTGTGGGCTGCCCAAGGTATTACCCGAGGCAATAGTTACCGTACGGCTCCTTCAGCTGGAGCGCTTTATCCTTTGGAAACGTATGTTGTGGTGGGAGATGTTCATGGGCTACCGGCTGGAGTTTACAAATATGATCCTCATCGCCATGGTTTGACGCTGGAGCAAGAGGGGGACAAGAGAAAAACCTTGGCCCATGCTGCGGTCTTGCAGAACTGGATGGCCAAAGCACCAGCCCTGATTGTGATGGCGGCGGTGTACCGGCGCACTACTATAAAATATGGGCCCCGGGGGAAAAGATACGTTCACATGGAGGTCGGTCATGCTGCCCAAAATGTTTACCTGCAAGCCACTTCAATGGATCTGGGAACGGTAATGGTTGGGGCGTTTATGGATGAAGTGGTAAAGAAAATTCTGGCCTTGAAAAAAGAGGAAGAGCCACTAGCAATTATGCCAATTGGCAAACAAAAATAAACATCTGATTTTTCTAAAAATAGCTAAATGGGCCATCAAGAAACTGAGTTAAAGCGCGGGCTCACCTTGCCATTGATTATTTTTTACGGCATAGGAACTATTTTAGGTTCAGGTATTTATGTATTAGTAGGTAAAGTAGCAGAAGAAGCTGGCATCCATGCTCCCATCTCGTTTATGGTAGCCGCAGTGATTGCTGTCTTTTCAGGGCTTTCCTACGCTGAGTTATCTTCCCGGTTTCCCGAAGCTGCCGGCCCAGTCACCTATATGCAAAAGGCCTTTTCCTTTAAATGGTTATCCGCATTTGTGGGCCTAGCCATTGTACTCTCCTCCATCCTTTCAACAGCCACGGTTTTCAATGGCTTCACCGGTTATCTAGGTGAATTTATTCTATTGCCTAAGATTTTGACCATCACCATTCTGACACTATTATTGGCAGGTTTTGCCATTTGGGGTATTGTTCAAAGTGCCTGGCTGATCCTGATGATCACATTGATCGAATTAGGAGGTATTCTATTCTTTATTTTTGTCTCTGCCGACCTGGTGGTAGACCAACCTCAAGTGGTAAAGGAGGTGTTTTCGCTACCTCCTATAGGCCAATGGAATGCCATCTTGGGTGGCGCTTTTATTGCTTTCTTTGCTTTTATAGGATTTGAAGACCTCGTCAGTGAAGCGGAGGAGACTATTAACCCTCGCAGGAATATTCCAATCGCTATTATTGTTTCACTTATCATCCTGACTATCTTGTATTTTACAGTGAGCTTAATTACTATCGTTGCCTTGCCGGTAGATGAATTGAGTAGCAGTACTGCTCCCTTGGCCGATGTACTAAAAAACCGAAATACTACCTATGCATATGTGATCAGCATGATCGGGTTGATCACTAGTCTTAACGGGGCCATGGTACAGTTCATTCTCGGCAGCCGCATTCTCTATGGCATGGGAAAAAAAGGTATGATCCCAACCTATTTTGCCCATGTACAAGGTAAAACCCAAACCCCGGTTTTGGCCACTTTAATGGTTGCGATTTCCACTCTTGTAGTAGCAATTAATTTTGAAATTAAAGACTTGGCTGAATATACCGACTTCGTCCTGATCACTGTATTCATATTGGTAAACCTATCCCTCTGGATGGTGAAAAGAAAAGATGCGCATGGCCGCAAAGAGGTAAACTATCCGATTTGGGTTCCGTTTATTGGCTTTTTTCTTTCCCTTGCTTTTCTCCTGGCCTATCTTATTGGTTGAGAGGAGCCATGGCTGTTTTTTGAACCAATTATTTTTTGTACTGCCCTCGCAGCCCAATCGGAGATTCGCTAGAGGTACGTCTGTGGGAAAATGATAAGAGTCATTTTCTGTGATGATGTCTATCATAGGTATCACTAGTCAACTTACCTACTTTAGATTATCAAGTAAGGGATAAAAGGCTGGCTCAATACGGGCTGCGCTGAGTTGATTTCTATTCCGGAAATGTTTTCCCTATGGGGGCGATTGGAAGGAAAAGGGTCAGTTTGGTTTGATCCTGAAAAGCGGTTTCTTCGGAATCCGTTTGTAGGGTGAAGTCTCAATAACAGTAGCTTGGCGTCTTGTAGTTTTTACGGAGATTATAAGATGAAGCGGGTGTTTGTTTCTAACGAAGTGAATGCCCGCTTTTGTTTTTGGTTACTTCATCCAGCAAAGAATATGGGGTATTGGCTACATCTTTTAAATTGTATTTTTCTTATTTCTCTCCAATCTTCTTGTTCAGCGAATACAAGTCAGAATAATGTCGTTTGCTCTACTAGCCTTTTTAAAATTGAAAGCACTGGATATAACGATTATCTCCATCGCCTTTTAAGCGTTTATTAAGTTCCATGGGTTCAGAAAAAAATCTTTCTAAGCACCAACCCGATCGCAGGGCCAGGCCTGGAAAGGCAGCGGATCTACTGGAGGATACGCAGTTCAGCCATGTCAGACTAAATGCTTTAGGGGCGCATATTGCAGTAATAAACCACCAAGGTGATATCATCCAGGTCAACTATGCCTGGACTCAATTTGCATTGGAAAATGGCCCTGAAGTAATAAACGGCCTGTCGGTGGGGGCTAATTACTTTAATGTCTGCAAAGCATCCTACAGTTCGGGCGACCAAGAAGCAAAATATGTTTTGCAAGGTATTAAATCGATTCTATTGGGACAGCAAAGCGTCTTTGAACATGAATACCCATGCCATTCACCAGATGACGAACGATGGTTTTCTATGCGGGTCACCCCTTTTAGCATTGCTAATAAAATGCATGCCGTAATATCCCATGAGAACATTAACGAAAGAAAAAAAGCCGAAGAGGAACTGCGTCAAAGTGAATTAAGACTCAAGGATGCGGAGGAGCTAGCCCACGTGGGACATTGGGAACTGAACCTTCTCACCAACAAATTGCATTGGTCAGACGAAGTTTATCGCATGTTTGGTTTAACTCCTCAAGAGTTTGAGGCTTCGTACGAGGCATTCTTAAGTGTTGTACATGAGGAGGACCGGATGTCGGTAAATAAGGCTTATACTGATTCCTTGAAAAATAAAACTCCTTATGAAATCGACCATAGAATATTACTTAATGACGGGTCCCTCAAATATGTTCATGAAAAATGCATAACAGAGTTTAGCGCGGATGGGCAACCATTGCGCTCATTAGGAACAGTACAGGATATTACAGAGAAGAAAAGATTGGAGCACTCGTTGATCAATGCAGTCCATGCCGGCCAAGAACAGGAAAGAAAAAGGATCGCTAAAGAATTACATGACGGGTTGGGTCAACAATTGGCAGCGGCGAAGATGTTATTAGAAGCCATAGGACCAAATATTGGCATATTGGATCAAGAAGATATTCAATTATTTGAACAGGCCCAAACAGTCATGGATGAGGCAGTTAAAGATGTCAGAGTCATTTCCCATGACCTGATCCCGTCAGCCTTGGAAGAAAAAGGATTGGTAATCGCCCTGGAAAGACTTTGCCATCACATCAAAGAAAGCGGATCATTGCAAGTCGATTTTTTTCGACCAGGTATGAAAGGGAGAAGATTTAGACCAACTCTTGAGATAGGCCTTTTTAGAATAGCTCAGGAATTGATGGCGAATATTATTAAGCATGCCCAGGCTACTCAGGTTAAGATCCTTTTAGCTGAACAATCCAACAATATCATATTAAAAATCGCTGACAACGGCGTTGGATTTGAAGGTACGTTTGAAGATATACAGCACAATGGCATTGGTTTACGTAATATAGCAGCCAGAGTAAAAGGGTTAAATGGCAAGTTAACTCTTGATTCCACCTTGGATATTGGCACCACAGTATTGGTTGAAGTACCGATTGACCATGGTTAGCATACCCAGGTAGTAACGAATCCTCCCGAAACCATCCTATAATCGTTGCCAAAGGGATCAATCTGGCAAATCCGACATTTGGAAAAAATTGTATTTTTCGAATTTTTGTTCTAGTTTTAAATCCGTTCTTAACTTTTAGGATTGAGCTCGATTAAAGAACTCCTAAGTGAACCAAGAGCTAGTTAGCGCCAATTAATTCACGGAAATGATCAGAATACTACTGGCCGATGATCACCAAATGATCCGAGAGGGCATTAAGGCCTTACTGCGGAAGAATTGTGAGATCCTAATTTGCGGAGAAGCGGAAACCGGAAAGGAAGCCTTAGATCTATTGGCTGATCAACCGGCAGACCTGGTTTTGATGGACATCAATATGCCGGAAATGAATGGCATAGAAACTACAAAAGCCATTCAAAAAGCCCATCCTAATACCAGAGTATTGGCCCTGACCATGCACCAGGATGACACCCATATTATATCCATGCTGGAAGCCGGAGCCAGTGGTTACCTATTAAAAACCTCGGATCTGAAAACACTGGAAAAAGCCATCGAGCAAGTCTATGCCGGTCATACATTCTTTCCCCCTGAGGTAGCCCAAACTGTATTACAGCGGCATGTAAAACCAAAGCAAACCCATGGAAATAGTAGGAATGTATTGCTAACCAATAGAGAAAAAGAAATTTTGCGCTTGATCACGGAGGGGTTGACTAATCCGGAAATCGGAGAGAAGCTTTTCATCAGTAAAAGAACCGTAGATGCCCACCGACGGAATTTGTTGGATAAAATCCAAGCCAAGAACACGGCTGGTTTGATCATGTACGCGGTAAAACAAGGTTTGGTAGACATCGAGTAAACAGTTAAACCGCTGATCGAATACTATAACTAATCAGCCTGGTCACACCTCCTAGGTATAAAGACCTAATTTGCAAAATAGGCTTTTTAGCTCTTTACAATCATCTATTTATTTTCAGAGATTTATACCAATAAAGGAGTTGCATTATTTATGCGGCATATTTTTGATTTGAACAATCCCTGTTTGCTATGACCACTATTTTATTAATCGAAGACAATCCTGAGGTACTGGAAAACACTGCTGAACTACTGGAGTTGGAGGGCTACCAAGTAGACACTGCCACTGATGGACGAGAGGGAGTGGAGGTTGCCTGTCGGCTGATTCCGGACCTGATCATTTCCGACATTATGATGCCTAAAATGGATGGCTATGAAGTGCTAAAGAAACTTAGTAGTAATCCTGATACTAGCGCGATCCCTTTTATTTTCCTTACCGCTAAAACCGCCAAAGCTGAGCGCAAGCTGGGTCTTGAGCTGGGAGCAGATGATTACCTTACCAAGCCCTACCGAGGCAGCCAACTGGTAAAAACTATAGGTAGCTGTTTGCAAAAAAAGAAAGCTTTGAAAGAGCATTTCCAGGACGATCTGAATGAGTATAATGACTTTATCTTATTAAAAAGGACCGAACTGCTCGACTGGCTCGGCCAAGATGATTATCAAAACTAATGAAGTTG
>JBPCUG010000569.1:0-8507 GCA_051011275.1 Cyclobacteriaceae bacterium
GAAGGACCCTAGTCCAAAAGCAATGCTCCCGGCTATAGCCAAGTATGGGCGTACTCCGAAAACCAGCAACATGAAATAAAAGCATAACATACTGGCAAAAGTGACACTTGCCGGGCTCGGAAGCCAAAGGGATAAACCGTGACGTAACGGAGAAAGTAAATCACCGCTCCATCGCGTATTTATAAGATAAGCAGGCATTCCGCCAAACATAGAATTGGTCCACAATGCTTCCTCCCCGGTGGCGTCTCGATAGTCTCTTATTTCCTGACCGGACCCCAGCCCCTGAAGTACATCATTCTGGTTTACATTTTTATTTTCAAAGAATATTGGGCTGTAAAAAAGTACAGTGATGAGAAGAAAAACTGCCACTGCCACCAGATGCGGTAAGACCTGGTTTTGGAAATCGATCTTGATCATTGATTACTATTTCTGCTAATATAGTTAATAATCAAAGTCTGGAGGGTTTGATTATTAATTTTTATTCCGAGGTTGCTGGTAAAAATCGTTGCGTAAACTAGCTTTACAAGCATGGTGCAATTAGATCAATGCTTATATGACTGTGCCCTTTCTTGATCTGACCAATCAATACCAACAACTATCTGCGGAAATAGATGCGGTTATTTCCGATGTTCTGAAGGATGGCCGATTCATTGGGGGGGAGGTGGTAGCAAATTTCAACAGAGATTTTTCCCAATATCTGGATGTGAAGCATTGTATCTCATGTGGTAATGCAACCGATGCCTTGGAAATAGCTTTAAGAGCACTTGAGATTGGTTCTGGTGATGAAGTTCTGGTTCCGGACCTAACCCAGATTTCGGCTGCTGAGGCTGTTTCACTAGTAGGAGCATCGCCGGTATTCATCGATGTGCATTCGGAGCACTATACAATCGATCCTGCCAAAATATCCGATAAGGTAACGACTAAAACAAAAGCGATTATTCCAGTACACCTATATGGTTTGCCGGCACCTATGGATGAGATTATGTCCTTGGCATCAACTTACAATCTGTCGGTGATTGAAGATTGCGCCCAAGCCCACGGAGCTAGCTTTCAAGGAAAAAAAGTTGGTGCCATCGGGGATATCGGTGTTTTTAGCTTCTATCCAACCAAGAACCTAGGGGCTTATGGGGATGGTGGGGCGATGGTAACAAATGACCCAGAATTAGCAGCCGCCTGCCAAATGATTGCTGATCATGGGCAATCAGACAAAGACAAGCATATCAGGCTGGGAAGAAATAGTAGACTCGATACGCTCCAAGCGGCAATATTATCAAGAAAGCTCCCTTATTTAGATGCATGGAATGATCGACGGCGAAGCACTGCAGAATTGTATCGTAAGCTGCTACCCGAGGCTCCGATAACCTTACCTACAGTTCCCAATTATGCCGCTCATGTATATCACTTATATGTTATCCAAGCTGATCACAGAGATGCTCTAAAGGAATATTTAGAGGAGAAGGGTATTGTCACAGCTATTCACTATCCGTATACCATCAGTCGAACGGAAGTTTACGCTTCTCATCAATCATCAACCGCAGTAAATACAGCCCATGATCTTACAGGGAGGATCTTGTCTCTACCGATATATCCTGAAATTACGCCTAAGCAAGTTGAGTGTGTTTGCAGCAATATCCTAGGCTTTTACGGTAGCCATTAGAGAATATTCCGTAGTTACTCTTCTGGGAAGAATAAACCTGGGAATGTGACTTTCTCATCTTTTCGCAAGATCCAAAGGTGCCATAGGCCAGTTAGAAATCCATAGCCATACCCAGCAATTTGAATGACACTGGCGAACACTCCCATAAAAGCGATTTGTAAACTTTTAGTCCGTAGTATTGCGTCTGCAAATAGCAGCAACCCTCCAACTAAAATAGGAAGAAGGAGCCACGGCCAAGCGATAGAAAATCCTAAAAGGCAGATCAAACCAATCAAAAAGAAACTAGGCAGCGCATAAACCAGTTTGAAACTTCCTGGGTGCCATTTCATCAAGATTGTACGAGCCAAGCCAAACTTGTACACCTGCCTAATGAATTTAGAAAAGTCAATACGCCGTTTGTGATAAACAAATGCTTCTTGTATCAACCCGGTTTTAAATCCAGATTTGATAATGCGATAGCTGAGATCTGGATCCTCTCCAGGGTGGAAAGATCTGAAGCCACCGACATTTTGAAATACTTCTCGTGAGATCCCCATATTAAAGCTGCGGGGTTGAAATCTATCCAGCTTTTTTTTTCCTCCGCGAATACCGCCGGTGGTTAGGAAGGAGGTCATTGCGTAGTTAATCGCTTTTTGGATCTTGGTAAAAGTTTGATGTGCACTATCCGGGCCTCCAAAAGCATCTAGGGGGTAGTCTCGCAAATGTTGATCGACTTGCTGTAAATAGTCGGTAGGAACCAAACAGTCTGAATCAAGGAAAATGAAAAAGTTGCCATTTGCACGCTCCATACCAAAGTTACGGCTTGCCCCTGGTCCGGAGTTTTCTTTGAAGAAATATTTGATGGTTAGTTTTTGTTCATACAATTCCGCCACTGATTCACAACGGTCTACTGATCCGTCCTCGACCACAATGACTTCAAAATCATGAAAAGTTTGTAAAGATAGACCCTCCAGTAACTCCTGAATCTCCTCTGGACGATTATATACTGGTATAATGATTGAATAGGCTACCAAAGTCTAGTCATTTTGGTCTGGGAAGACTCTGAATTTTGAACGGGATGTTTTCTATTTGACAATTCAAGGTTACTTTTGCATCAAAGATAAAAATATGTTTGAAAACCTCAGCCACAAATTAGATAAGGCCTTCAAGACCCTGAAAGGACAGGGACGGATCACAGAAGTCAATGTAGCCACTACGGTAAAGGAAATAAGAAAAGCCCTGATCGATGCCGATGTAAACTACAAAGTGGCGAAGTCAGTTACAGACTCAATCCGGGAGAAAGCTTTGGGACGTGAGGTCTTGATAGCGGTATCCCCCGGTCAACTACTCACAAAAATAGTAAGCGAAGAGCTTACTGAACTGATGGGAGGCAGTCAGGTCTCAATCGAGCTCAAAGGCGAACCGGCTGTAATATTGATTTCAGGATTGCAAGGTTCCGGTAAAACAACTTTTACAGGGAAGCTAGCACACTATTTAAAGAAACAAAACCGTAATGTTTTGTTGACTGCGTGTGATATATACCGCCCAGCGGCTATAGATCAATTGAAGGTATTAGGGGAGCAAGTAGGAGTGGAGGTGTACGCAGAACCCGAGAATAAAGATGCTGTTGCCATTGCAAAAAACGCCATTAAGCACGCCAAGGCCCAAAACCACAAAGTAGTAATTGTCGATACCGCAGGCCGATTGGCTGTAGACGAGCAAATGATGGCAGAGATCACGTCGTTGAAGGAAGCCTTGCAACCCTCTGAGACATTATTTGTGGTTGATTCCATGACCGGACAGGATGCAGTCAATACGGCCAAAACCTTTAATGAACGACTCAATTTTGATGGAGTTGTATTAACTAAACTGGATGGTGATGCTCGAGGTGGAGCGGCGCTATCGATCCGGTCTGTAGTAGATAAGCCTATCAAATTTATAAGTACTGGGGAAAAAATGGATGCTTTGGATCTGTTCCATCCCGACCGTATGGCTCAAAGGATCCTAGGGATGGGCGATGTGGTTTCATTGGTTGAGAAGGCTCAGCAAAATTTTGATCAAGAAGAAGCCCAAAGACTTCAAAAGAAGTTTAGAAAAAATCAGTTCAATTTTGATGACTTTCTTAACCAATTACAGCAGATCAAGAAAATGGGTAACATCAAGGACTTGGTTGGTATGATACCCGGAATGGGAAAGGCAATGAAAGATACCGACCTTGACGATGACTCTTTTAAGCCTATCGAAGCAATCATTAGATCTATGACACCTTACGAGCGAGAAAACCCACAAGTGATCAATGGGACTCGTCGCAAGCGCATAGCGATGGGCAGTGGCACATCCATCCAAGATGTCAACAATCTACTGAAGCAGTTTGAGGGAATGCGTAAGATGATGAAGACCATGAACAAGATGGGTGGAGCAAAGGCCCTCGCGAATCTAAATCCTTTTGGCAAATAGCCAGCCTGATCTTTATCTGTACATCACTGCATTGATAGCCTCCACTGTGCGCTTAACGCTGGGTAGAATGGCTTCTATCAAAGTAGGTGCGTAAGGAAGTGGTACGTCCTGACTATTCACCTTCATGACGGGAGCATCCAGATAGTCAAAAGTATATTTTTGTACATGATAGGCTATTTCAGAAGAGATAGAGGCTAGTGGCCAGGTCTCTTCCAGCATTACCAGTCTATTGGTTTTCTTAACCGAGTTAACGATCTTCTCATAATCAATGGGCCTGACAGACCGCAAATCAATCACCTCCACGGCTACACCTTCCTGCTCCATTTGCTGTGCTGCTTCCATGGCCAACTTCATCATTTTTCCATAAGAGATCAAGGTCACATCATTACCCTCTTTCACGATGTTTGCCTCTCCGATGGGAATGAGATATTCAGCTTCAGGCACTTGTCCTTTGTCCCCATACATCAATTCTGATTCCATAAAAATTACCGGATCATCATCTCTGATAGCGGTTTTCAATAGACCCTTGGCATCATAAGGGTTGGCAGGAACCACTACCTTTAAACCTGGGCAGTTGGCATACCAGTTTTCAAAATTTTGAGAGTGCTGCGAACTAAGCATACCTGCATTTCCTGTCGGTCCTCTAAACACGATGGGCACCGGAAACTGCCCTCCTGACATGGACATCATTTTCGCTGCGCCATTGATCACTTGATCAATAGCTACAAGTGAAAAGTTAAAGGTCATAAATTCTACTATTGGTCTTAGCCCGTTCATGGCTGCACCAACTCCCAAACCGGCAAATCCCAATTCAGCAATAGGTGTGTCCACTACCCTTTCAGGACCAAACTCATCCAGCATGCCTTGGCTTACTTTATAGGCGCCATTGTATTCCGCTACTTCTTCACCTAGCAGAAAAACTTTCTCATCTCTCCGCATTTCTTCTGACATTGCTTCTCCTAATGCCTGCCTGAATTGAATTTCTCTCATAATGTATTGCTTAAATTGGCTAACAAAAATAGGAATTAGTGCGGCAATTACAAAGGGTTTCGAGTTGCACGTTACGTGCTTCGTGTTGACCCGCAACCCGGAACACCTCATAAAAAAAGCCGACCCATATATCTGAGTCGGCTTTCCTTTTTAGGAAGTATTATTACGCTATTTCAATGCGTCAATGAAACCTTGGTTCGCTTTGAAATTTCTGAATTCCAAATCGTTGAGGGCCATTTCACGAGCATCAGCATTCATACTGGCGGCTTTTGCCAAGTTGCTGTATACTGCATCAGCGCTATTTGTTCGTGCTGCAGCAATTGCTGAAGCATAAGATGCCATTGCGTTGTCTACCTCACTTAGGGTGGTCATCGCATTTTGGTAATCTTTGTTCAGTAGCTGAGCTAAGCCTTTGTTGTACAAATTAGCAGGATCTTCTTTTGAACTTGAAAGAGAACTGATAGCTGCGCTATAGTTTCCCTGACGCAACTCAGCAAGTCCCTTTATACCATTAAGCTCTCTGGTAAGATCGCCAGAAGGACTAAGACCCATGGCTTTGTTAACCGCCTCTACAGCTTTGTCTACATTACCTTGCGCCAAGGCGATGTTGGCTAGGTTGGTGTAAGCTTCAGCGTTTTCTTCTTTTTTGTTAGAAAGATCAAATTGAGTAGCTGCTTTCTCCAACAAGTCGTTATTCATATCACCGGCCTTCATGGCTTTCTCGAAGTAAGTAGCTCCTAAATTGTTATGAGAAGCCCAGCTATCATTTTTCTTGGTGGCGGCCATATATATGCCTTCTTTTTCATCCAATGAAGGCGTTAAAGTAGCAGCGTAACCTAGTTCTTGGTCATTCAAAGTATCAGGAGAAACAGTGCCAGCGGACATTTGCTTGGCTAACACGGCTATCTCAGCATCTGTTTTCTTTTCTTTCACCGTAAGAACTTCGGTCTTAGCAGTTCTAAGCTGAGGATAAACATCCTTAAATACTTTGCGGTAAGAAGACAACTTGTGTAGTGCGTCTTCCTTTTCTTCGAAACTGCCGGAACCATCTACGATAGCTCTGATCTCGGATTTGCCTTCTTCAGAGACACCTTCGTAACCAGCTAGCATTTCCTTAAACTCAGTCCAATCTTCTACAACAGGCTTAAGAATAAAGTTGATAGAATCAGCAGTGCCAGCATAATCATACCGGTCCATTTGACTTTTGTAGTACTTCTCAATGGCCGCAGCTCGGTCAGAAGATAAGTTTGAGTTAATACGCTCCGCACCTTCAGGTGAATGTGTTCCAGTGATATTCACCGATCGGGTTACATTCTTTTCCGCCAAAAAGGCGTTGATGTTTTTACCGCGATCACTTCTCTTTTCTGAGGACCTCAAAGCAGAACTACCTTGTAGGAAATAAAAGTCTACATTAGTAGGGATCAATTCCTCCTGGTTGTTGTAACCATGTGGTGCGTAAGCAGCATAAGCTACCGGCATATACAATTGTGAAGTAGTAATTACTCCAGTTGCCAATTCCA
The DNA here is from genome assembly GCA_051011275.1 of Cyclobacteriaceae bacterium. Taxonomy (GTDB): domain Bacteria; phylum Bacteroidota; class Bacteroidia; order Cytophagales; family Cyclobacteriaceae; genus JBPCUG01. The sequence continues at coordinate 6,604 of JBPCUG010000569.1, forward strand.
TACGCTCTGACACTTTGGTCTTGTCAGGATTGTTGATGTCCGAAGCTCTTCCTTGTACCATCAACGTGCCACTCTTCATGGCAGGATCATAGTCCATTGAAAAACTTGCGCTTTTTGAAGGCTGTTGAGTATCGTAATCAGGAAAATCGGCCCGAGTGAAGTCAACACCATCAAATGCATTTTCTTTGTCGCCATATACATAAAAGGATTCAACGGAATAAACCTTGTCCTTTTTCAGTGATTTGGCTGGGATCTTGGCCGACATATCAAAGTCAACCGTATTGCCATGCAACTCCAATGGATCAGGTGTAACCGCAAGTTCTTGCTCTTGGGCTATCTTCACCATCTGGTTCAGGGCACATCCCGAGAATGCCATGGTTCCAAATAAAACCAGGGCATAAATAAGATTTCTCTTCTGAGTCATGATTAAAAAAATTAGTTTAATGTGAGTCTAAATATGGTCTATTAATTATGTAATTACCCGCTAAAAAAAATCCGTGCACTACTTGTAAAAGGGTTATGTTGATTCTAAATTTGCTTACAGTAAAAATCTCACGATGAAAAAAATTCAACATTTTTTTGAACAACAAGCCTTCGGAGTATGCACAAAATTAGGTGAAAAACTTGGAATTCCAACCTCAAGTATACGAATATTTTTCATTTACACCACATTCCTCACTGTAGGCTCTCCTGTGATTATTTACCTGGGATTGGCCTTTTTAGTTAACTTTCGCAAGCACTTGAGGCGAAAGAATAACGCTATTTGGCACTTTTAATGCCAAGTTGATTAAAACTTCTTTTTTTCATAACAAAGTACGACCAAACGATACTTTTCGAGTAAATACCTTTCAATGGGCCTTTAGTAGCTGGCTTTACCCTTTTTCTTAAATCTTTCCTTAAATACCATAAATAGGCCCATTGTGCTTTAAATACTGCGAAAAAGTGGTTCCAAGAGCCAATAGCAATAAATCGAAAGGCAGCTATCAGATCCATAAGAAAACGCAGCGGAAGCTTCCAAAATAAATCATTGGTGGGTAGATTTTTCACCAACATTGAGAACCCATTGCGAAAATTCAAATAGGTTTTCCGGGGATTCTCCACACTCAAGGTACCACCTCCTACATGATATACGGTGCTTTGCCCTACGTAATGTACTTGATAACCAGCATTTTGCGCTCTCCAGCAAAGATCTATTTCTTCCATATGGGCAAAGTAATCCGGGTCCAGGCCACCTAATTGGTGATAGATTTCCGAACGAATTACCATACAAGCCCCACCGGCCCAGAATATATGCTGGTTGTCATCGTATTGGCCTTCATCCAGCTCCACACTATCGAAATACCGGCCGCGACAAAAAGGGTAACCCAATACATCGATCCAGCCGCCGGCAGCACCTGCATGCTCAAAGTGGTCAGGATGATTATAGGACTTGATCTTTGGTTGGCAGATAGCTGCTTCCGTATGCTCGTCCAGCCATTGGATCATTGGTTCAAGCCAATTAGCTGTAGTTTCTACATCTGAATTGAGCAGCACATAGTATTCGGCTTCGATTTGCTTAAGCCCTTTATTATAGCCTCCACTAAATCCCAGATTTTCCTGTAAAGTGATTAACCTGATCTGGGGATGATGGTTTTTTAAATAAGTAGTAGATTGATCAATGGATCCGTTGTCAACTACGACAACCGGACCTGGAGTAGTGTGAGCAATAACGGTTGATAGGAATTGTTTGAGATACTGCTCGCCGTTGTAATTGAGAATTACAACCGCTACCTTATCCATTTAGAATACTACCCAGATCAATACCGGGAATGTTTGGTATTAAACCAGAAGTAGTTTCCTTCATTTCCTCCTTGGCTTTTACATCAACAGCTTCAATGGCTTTGTTTACAGCGGCAATTATAAGG
>JBPCUG010000570.1:0-3992 GCA_051011275.1 Cyclobacteriaceae bacterium
TGGAAAATGCCGTACTGTACAATGAAGCCACTAAGCGCAAGAAGGCTATCGTAAATATTAGCTTGACAAGCAACATCAATTCCATTGACATTAAAGTAAATGACAATGGAATCGGCATTACCGAGGAGGCTATTAGCCATATCTTTGACTTGTTTACTGTCGGGACCGACCAAACAAAAGGATATGGCTTGGGTTTATACATTGTTAAGAAGGCTGTTGAGAAATTGCAGGGGTTGATTACGGTTTCGAGTAAACGCAATCAATTTACAACATTTCACATTACACTACCCAAACAAATGGAAGTCATATAGAGGCGAAAAACTATCCCTTCTGATCCCCAACCTACATAACTTCATTATTAACTAGATCTTCCAGTGATTCTTGGGTCTCATTCCAACTTCATCGATGGTCTCTCTCTATTTGAACTACAGGATATGCTTCATTAGTGGATTTAAGTGTTTATTATTAACTTATTGATTGTCAATTAATCAAGATCTTACCTGATCCATAGAGAGCTATTGGCTATAGTTATTTGATAGGATTATTCTCTAATTGAAAGAAACCTTACGCAAGTATACTAGCTTTTCCCATATAAATATATGTATAACAAATATGCTATTTCAAATATAATAGCAAGGCACTTCACCAAAAAATACTAATTCACTACTTCTGTAATTTAACTTTTTCAGCCGCTTGTTGGGTAGGCGGAACTCACCCTATGTTTGTGAAACAATTAGTTTTTCAAACCTTAAAATTTATACTACTATGAAAAAGTTATTTACTGCTGCAATTTTTGTAATTGGTTTCGCTCTAATCTCTTGTGAAGATCCATCAGAGGAAATGTTTGATGAGCAAGATCAGAAATTAGAAAATACTGGAGACTTCGATTTGGAAGCATAGTGGAGGATGTTAATTATTATAAATAGAAAAGTTTAAGAAGATGAAAAAAATATTAGGTATAGCATTTACAGTACTAGCTTTGACATTAGTGACGGTGCAAGTCCACTTTGCCAAAGGAGGTGAATTAGACGTTTCGCCTGAGAAAGTGAATGCACTTGACAATAGTATCGAAGTGCAGATTCAATCTCAGAACAAAGCTGATGACCCTATAGATTTCGACGCCGAAGCTTAGAAGGGATAAATTGGATTAATACAATTTTAAGATTAACTGCGGGAATCGCGTTGTTGTTTACAATTCCGGTTAAATTTGTACATGCTTACAAACCGGCAGTTGTTTCTAAATTATCTGGCGCAAACTACGGATTTTCCTCTGCTCCTTGAGATAGAGAAAGCCGAAGGTGTTTACCTTAAAGATGCGCAAGGCAAACAGTACACAGACCTTATCTCCGGGATCGGAGTAAGCAATGTGGGTCATCGGCACCCAAAGGTGCTGGAGGCCATCAATCTACAGCTAGAAAAGTATTTACACCTAATGGTGTATGGCGAGTATGTCCAAACACCTCAGGTGAAGTTGGCTGAAGCGCTAGCAAATAGTCTTCCAGAGCCTCTGGACCAGGTTTATCTGGTTAACTCTGGCAGCGAGGCCATTGAAGGGGCTATTAAAATAGCCAAGCGCTATACCGGCCGATTTGAAATCGTCTCTTGCCGAAATGCCTATCATGGGTCCACTCACGGGGCCTTATCTATTGGCGGAGATGAAACGTTTAAAAGAGCCTATCGCCCATTGGTTCCGGGGAATAGGCAAATTGATTTTGGCAAAAGCCAGGATCTGGAAGATATCAGCCGGCAAACTGCCGCGGTTGTGTTAGAAACAGTGCAGGGGGAAGCAGGTGTCCAAGTGGCGGATGCTGTATATTTTGAGGCTTTAGAGAGACGCTGTCTGAAAACTGGAGCGCTTCTTATTTTAGACGAAATTCAAGCGGGTTTTGGTCGAACGGGAGACCTATGGGCCTTTGAAAAGTACAATATTGTCCCAGACATTATAGTCTGTGCTAAAGGCATGGGAGGTGGCATGCCCATAGGAGCCTTCATTGCCTCCACTCCCATCATGTCAGTGATAAAAAACGATCCCATCCTGGGACACATCACAACTTTCGGCGGTCACCCGGTTAGTGCTGCAGCCTCATTGGCCACAATGAAAGTGATCGAAGAGGAAAAGCTTCTCGACGAGGTTGACAACAAAGCCAACTTGTTCAAATCCCTACTTGTCCATAAGAAAATAAAAGAGATTAGGAACAGCGGCTTGATGATGGCAGTACAGTTTGAATCTTTTGAAATCTTGAAGCCAATCATTGATCGAGCAATAGAATTAGGTATGATCACAGACTGGTTTCTTTACTGCGATAGCGCAATGCGAATTGCTCCACCATTGACCATCACTCAAGAAGAAATCAAGCAATCTTGCCAACAACTTCTGTTGGCCATGGACCAAGCATAAAGTAAGTTTCAGAAGTTGAGAAAAGAAACGCCTTTCCAATAAGTCAAAAAAGTTGACAACTTGCTAAAAACTTACACGAGTTAGATTATTCCAAGATTTGCTAGCTAGAATTTGAATTAATTTCCCCATAAATGGGGGTATGGAAAGTCGGTCGAGCACTAAGTCTATAAGATCATTATTGCAGCTTCTCAAAACCACAAGTAGTCTTGAGCTTATTGAATCGTAACTCAAATCCAAGGCATCTTATCGATTTCCAGATCATGGTAAAGAAGATAATCTTCGACCAGAGCCATATCATAAGAAGCCAGGGATAGGAGCCCTTAAACCAGCCACTCTTATTGCCCAGCTTGGTCCTCGTACTTCTGCTTATACTTTTTAAAAAGTCGTTGCTGCTTTCCTTCCAATTCCAATTGCTTCCCTCCTATGAATGCCATCTCCACTCTGCTGCTCCGCATGTCCAAGAGATCTCCCTCACTAATAACAAAAGTGGCATCGAGCCCCTCTTGCAAACTACCTACCCTATCATCAATGCCTAGGATGCTTGCAGTTTGAGAAGTAACCATAGATAGCGCCTGCTCCTTATTCAAGCCATAAGCAGCGGCCGTACCGGCCAGGAATGGAAGATTCCGTGCATTAGAAGTGCCCAGATACCCTAACGCGACTTTTATTCCCTCCTGGTGCAACAAATAAGGAAGCTTATAAGGGAGATCTACATCATCTTCTATCCTACTAGGTAGCCTATGGAGGCTGTTTAAAATTACCGGTGTACTATTCTTCTTTATGAAATCCTTAACTACCCAGGCATCTGACGCACCTACCAATACAATATTGTTGGCTCCATGCTTTTGGGCGAACTGTACACTTTCTAAAATCTCCTTGGCCCTATTGGTTCGTATAAATAGTTTTTTGCTGCCGTCAAACAATCCCTTCATTGCCTCTAGCTTTAGGTTGATCATTGCAGGTTGGCCTTCGTTAAAGTAAGTAGCTGCATCTGAGAACAGTTTTTCCAACTGAGCAACATCCTCTCCATAGCGGGGATTGTTTCTGGCTTCATTCTCGCCCATCCACCAACGAGCTGGCAAAAATAACCTAGGCCAGTTCAGGTAAATGCCATCATCAGTTTTTAAGGCGGCATCCTCCCAATTCCAGGCATCAAGCTGCACTACCGAAGAAGTACCTGAAACCAGACCTCCTCCAGAAGCCACCTGCGCCACCAATATACCATTGTATCTGAGCGTTGGGATCAATTCGGAGTCGGCATTATAGGCGATAATGGATCTCACGTTTGGGTTTAGCGTTCCACGTTCCCGGTTGTCCCTGGTAGCTCTCACAGCACTCACCTCTGTCAAACCAAGATCTGTATTAGGCAAGATAAGTCCTGGATAGATATGCTTTCCGGTACCATCAATAACTTTGTAGGCAGAAAGGTTCGTTAGTTCATTGCTTTCTGTAATAACGGTTATTTTCCCTTGGTCAAAGGCTAATGCAGCATCTTGAATAACTGATCCATCGCCTAAGTGGGCTGTTGCATGTAGCACCACTACTGCTTGCTCTTGTGTATTAGCCGGAGCAGGAGGCTGAGCCAATCCTGGAG
>JBPCUG010000571.1:0-4799 GCA_051011275.1 Cyclobacteriaceae bacterium
AAGGGCGGGTTACCAAAAAAGACATCCTTGCGCACTTGCAGAATAGAGGTGGAGCGGTACAAACCCTAACACCCAGCCATCAACCACCAGCCACTGATAGTAGTCCACTAGCGGTTAGTGGGGAAGATGAAATCATAGAGATGGATAGGATGCGCAAAATGATTGCTCAGCGCATGGTGGATTCCAAACGCATCTCTCCTCACGTAACATCTTTTGTAGAGGCTGACGTAAGTAATGTGGTCATTTGGAGAAACAAAGTTAAGCACGACTTTAAGCAAAAAGAAGGTGATAACCTCACTTACACTCCCATATTTATGGAAGCAGTGGTCAAAGCGATCAAAGATTATCCTATGATCAACGTTAGTGTGGACGGAGATAAGATCATTGTAAAAAAGGATATTAATATTGGTATGGCCGTTGCCCTGCCTTCTGGCAATCTTATTGTGCCGGTAATTAAGCATGCGGATAGGCTAAGTATTGTGGGACTAACCAAACAGGTGAACGATCTAGCAAAAAGGGCACGTGATAATCGTTTGAAACCTGATGAATTGGGTGGAGGTACATACACTATTTCTAATGTGGGCTCTTTTGGTAATGTTATGGGCACTCCCATTATTTTACAACCTCAAGTAGGTATTTTAGCATTGGGTGCTATAGTCAAAAAACCCTCCGTTATTGAGACACCGCAAGGTGATGCGATCGGCATTAGGCATAAGATGTTCTTGTCTCATTCATATGATCATCGTGTGGTGGATGGAGCCCTTGGTGGAATGTTTGTGAGGAGAGTAGCCGATTACTTGGAGAAGTTTGATTTAAATCGAATAATTTAACTAGTCTAAATGAAATTGCGAGGTTTATCGAGACCAGCGCCTAGGTTATCCCCTTATTTAGGTGAACTATCGATTAATATAACTTATTAAAGGTTTAATTTAATTAAAAAAAGGTAAATTAATTATATTCGCAGTTAGATAGCGTCAATTGCCTAATGACCAGAGAAGAAGCCCTGGAACAACTTAACCTTACAGAGCACTCGAGTACACAACTCATAAGGAAGCGGTACCTGGAATTGCATGACGACTATGAAAAAGCCATCGCCGAAGCACCTTCCGACCATTTTAAACAACTCTACCGAGCCAACTTAGATAAGATAGAGGAAGCATACCTCCTCATGAGGGAAAATCCGACTGAATTGGCACCAGATGGCAAAGAACCTCAGGACCTCTCTCCTGACCTTCTCGAACGGATTCAAGGAATAAAACAGACGGTTCAATCGTTTGTAAGATTTAAGCAAGAAAATCCAAATGCTACCCCTGAACAGCAGGAAGAGCTGAAAGCAAAAGTGGCCGGATGCATAAGTGTAATAAGCGGGTTACAGCAAGAGTTAGCTTCAGAAGGGAGTGCCAGAGATGAATTAAATGCGGTAGTAGATGACCTCATTTCAATAAATGAAACGACAAGCAGTGATAATGTTGTAGAAAGACCAACTGTATCCAAAAGCGCCGAGCACCATGAAATTATTGAGCCTCCGATTTTTGAGCCATATGAATCGGAGAATATAGAGGTCCCTGAATTGGAGCAAGATTCGATTGAAGAAACCAGCGATCTAGAACTTCATAAAAGAAATAGCAAAATACTTATTGGTTTACTTTCATCTATTTTAATCCTCGGGCTTGGCGGACTTGCCTATCTTTACCTTCCCATGCTTAAGAATGCTACTTCGAATATAAAGCCCGAAGAAACAATCCCGGGGGAGGAACAAAGCCTTGATCGCTTTTCAGTGCTCAAGATTGTAGGCGATGAATTCTATCGGGTCGATAACTATGTAGAAGCTTTGATCCAGTATACGATGGCCCTGTCTATTAAATCCGATGACCTGTATTTACAACAAATGATAGATAGTTGTAGACTACACCTTTCAGTTGAGCAAATACAAATCGTAGATGAACGACTTAATGATGAGCCTAGTACTAAGCCACCCGTTCAAACAGCAAAACCAATTATTAGTATCAATAGAACAGGCGATCAGTTGACCCAAAACGAACAGAACAATTACGGCATAACGTCGCCGGATTTAGAGAATGGCTTTGTGGAGAACAGCTCCCAACCGGCAAACAGAGAGGCAATTGGCCAAAATGATTTACCCGAGGTGATTCTATCATCACCTGCAGAACAACCACCTGAAGATTTGATTTCAAAAAACTCTGAAATCTTGGCTGACCTTGAGCCTAAGCGGTCTGGTGGTGTGGCTAAGGAAAGTGAGTTTAAAGAAGAAAAAGTTTACAACCGTTTGGATATCAATCCGGTTCCTATAGAGGGATATGAACGCTTTACACGCTATTTAGCTAGGAATATGGAATATCCCAAGAGAGCATCTATTCGTGGCACCACCGGAGTGGTGATTGTGCAGATGGTAATACTTAAAGACGGCACTATCACCAATCTTGAAGTGAAGAAGCAGTTGGGTAACGGATGCGATGAAGAAGCCCTTAGAGTAATACAGGCTTATCCGGGAAAATGGAAGCCCGGGATCAAAAACGGAGTTGAGGTCAATTCACGTGTGGCAATTCCCATTACCTTTAAATTGAAGTAGCGTATTTCTAAACCTCTGGCCACAATTCCAGAAACTCATCAATGGTTTTATACACTACCTGAAGTTCCGCATCGGTGATCACATAAGGCGGTATAAGATAAATTACATTGCCCAGCGGTCTGAGCAATATATCCCGATCCAAGAAAAAAGAATAAATACTGTTGCGCGATCTATTGAAATATGAGGTTTCTTCAGGTGTAACTAGTTCCAGTGCCAGAATGGTGCCCTTTTGTCTTATCGCCTTAATGCTCTTATGTCCCTTCCACCGAAGTCTTTGTTCCTGATGGCTGTCCACCAACCTTTGTATTTGCTGCTGGCAAACCTCACTAAGTAATATCTTCAAACTTGCATTAGCCGCTGCGCAGGTGATAGGGTTTGCAGTAAAAGAATGTCCATGAAAAAAGGTTTTGTAAATATCCGTCGTGCGGTAGGCAGCTTGGATCTCTTCGGTGCACGTCGTTATGCTCAAAGGGAGTGTTCCCCCTGTTAGCCCCTTAGAAAGACAGAAGATATCCGGGTGGTTCTGCAGAAATTGACTGGCAAATAATCTCCCTGTCCTCCCAAAACCTGTCATTATTTCATCAGCAATGCAAATTACTCCGTGGGATTTGGCCATACTGATCATTTCATCCAAGTACTCAGCTTCATACATACGCATTCCCGCTGCACCTTGCACCAGAGGTTCAAATATAAAAGTGGCTACTTCATTACTAGCCAATTCCTTTTTGAACCTACTCTTGACTTCTTCCCAATTCGCCTTATTGGGCAGATCAATAAATGAAACATCAAAGAGATAAGGGCTAAACGGAGTGGTAAATGCCCCCCGATGACCAACAGACATTGCCCCAAATGTATCACCGTGATATGCTCCTTCTAAAGCCAATATTTTGGTCTTATTCTGTCCTGAATTATGCCAGTATTGGATGGCCATTTTTAGGCCGACCTCAACTGCTGTACTACCATCATCAGAGAAAAAAGCCTTGCTTTGACTGGGAAGCAGCTTTAGTAGATCCTCCGCCAATCGAAGGGCCGGTTCATGGGTAAAGCCAGCAAAGATCACTTGCTCCAATGTAGCCGCTTGATCAGCAATAGCTGCTGCAATGTCCTGATTGGCATGACCATGGATATTTACCCACCATGAAGCAATGGCATCTATAATCTCGCGACCATCGTTGGTGATCAGCTTTGCACCTTTGCCCGAGGCGATCAACAGCGGCTCCCCGGCTCCTTCTAGTGGAGTAAAGGGATGCCATATATTTTTTCTGTCTCGTGCTAAATAATTATTACTCATTCCAGACCTTTAGAAATTTGAATGCATATTGTTTAACAGTGGCTCTATCTATTTCTAACCCAGGTGGCAAGTGCATCAAACGGCGATACTGGGAAAATTGCAAGATAACTTCCTCGCTATCTCGGTTGGTCCTGCCATTAAAGACAATGCCTTTCACGGTGATATTCCTCCTCTTAAGCTTATCAATGGTCAGTAAAGTATGGTTGATACTGCCCAAGTATAAGTTGGCTACCAGAATTACCTGATCACTTACTTTCTCAATTAGATCGATCATAAACTGGCGCTTATTCAAGGGCACCATTAAACCACCAGCACCTTCTATGATCAGATCATTGCCAGTCTCCGGAAGCCAAATATTATTCAGCCTAATCTCGATGCCTTCTTTTCTTGCCGCCTGATGAGGAGAAGCTGGTTCCTGCAACCGGTAGGCTTCGGTATGAAATACAGAATAGGGGTTACTTACCAAATCTTGCACTGTCTCGGTATCGCTTGGATAACCTGACTGAATTGGTTTCCAATAGTCCGCACGCAAGGCTTCAGAAAGCATGGCGCTGACTACAGTTTTACCCGAATCAGTTCCAATAGCAGTGACGAAATAATTCATACAATTAGCGACAGTGCGTTAACAAGTTGATCCAGTTCTTTTCGGGAATTTTGGGCGTGTATACAGATCCTTAATCTTGAAGATCCTTCCTTTACCGTAGGAGGTAAAATAGCTCGAGCGTTGAACCCATAGTCCATTAAGCGTGCTGCCGATGCTGCTGCCTTTTCGTTAGCACCCAAAATTATCCTCTGAATAGGGCTATGAAGATTGAAGTGATCCTTTATTGAATTAATTTGCCTCACCATATCGCAGTAATATTTAATGTTCTCCAATAAATTCTTAGCCAACTCTGGATGCTCATCAATATATTCATG
>JBPCUG010000572.1:0-5482 GCA_051011275.1 Cyclobacteriaceae bacterium
GCGCCTTCCCTCCAATCTTTGATAAACTTGGACCAAGTTAAAGGATTAAGAAAATTATTTGGTGGTACCACTCCACTGGTATGGTAAAGTTTGCTGTATCTCATTTGGTCATAGTAAGCCTTATCCAACTCCATCTGACCTTTCAAAAGCAATGCCAATTCCCTTTGCATACGGCGAGTATTTTGCCTCTGCGGCTCTTCAACTTCTGCTTCCAAAAAAGCTTGCATAAAATCCTCCACTTTTGGCCAAGGCTCAATCGTTATTTGCTCAAGGAGAATGGTATCTCTTTCCATCAACTGTATCAATGAATAGTGCTGGGTAGCCAGTACAGTTGGTAAAATAAATTGAGCCGTTTTATATCCAACATTTGAAAATTGCAATGTATCGCCGGCACTTATAAATAATGAAAAATAGCCAGAATTATCGCATACCGTGCCTTGTTCGGAGTTCTTGATAAGAATTGAAGTATACGGCATCGCCTGAAGGCTGTCGTGCTGCAATACGACCCCCGAAACCTGGATTGCTTGGTTCTCTTGGGCTTTGGTAATAACGGGAACACTCATCAAAAAAACGAGCGAAAAGCAGTAGATTTTGAAATACATAGGCCAATGTTCTAGGCTAAAAGTACCTACCTCAAACCTTGGCTACAATGATATTAGTCAGGCTAACTAGTGATCCCAATCATAAGCATCCAATGATTGTAAGGCCGTTGTTAAAAGCGCTATACAACTACTGATATCCCCCTTATGAGCCATTTCAATTACTTGATGCAGATGGCGTGTCGGAATGGATATAGCCCCGGAAATAGCACCATCTTTACCCATTCTTTGTACCCCGGCGGTATCTGTTCCCCCGGCAGGTAAGATCTCGGGTTGCCATTTGATCTTGTTTTTATCGGCGGTTTTCTTCAAAAAATCTACCATGCGATAATCACAAATTGTAGAAGCATCCATAATCTTAATGGCGGCTCCCTCCCCTAGCCGAGTTATCTTTTCGTGGGCCTGCGCTCCGGGCAGATCAAAAGCGATCGTGGTATCAAGTCCAAAGCCGAAATCAGGATTGATTTGATGAGCAGCGACATTGGCTCCACGTAATCCTACCTCCTCTTGAACCGTAAAAACACCATAAACATCGTATGGGACTTTCTTTAATTTCTTTAGGGTCTCAATTAAGATAAAGACGGATACGCGGTTGTCGATCGACTTGCAATTCACACAATCTCCCATTTCTATCAGCTCCCTTTCGCGAGTAATAGGGTCACCAACTTTGATGTATCTCTCTACCTGCTTTTTTGACATGCCCATATCAATAAAGTAGTCTGTGGTCTTAGGCATTTTTGTGCGCTCCTCGGGCGACATCACATGGATAGGTTTGCTACCCATTACTCCAATTAAGTCCTTTTTACCATGAATGATCACTCTTTGGGCCGTAAGGGTTTTAGGGTCAAAACCTCCCAAAGTATGGAACCTAACAAAACCGTTGTCATCGATATGAGTGGCGATAAAACCTATCTCGTCCAGGTGCGCAGCCACCATGGCTTTTTTGCCTTCCTGGTTCTTTGCCGCCCTTTTTACAGTGATTACATTTCCCAGATTGTCCACCGTAAGTTCATCGACCAGTGGTTTCACTTCTTTAATTACCAGTTCCCGCACTTTTTTTTCGTAACCCGGTGCACCGGAAGCTTCACAAATTTTCTTGAGTAAGTTGATATTGATTTTCATGTGAGCAATTTAGTTGATAATCGAATACATGTTACATCAAGGACCAAAAAATGGATAGCGATTTAACCCTGACTGTCTTTAAAATAGCCCCATATTTGATTATATTTATTAGCCAACCCAAGAAATAGGAAGCTATGAGTCTTAAACATATACCATTGCTAGCCATATTACTTATTTTGTCTGTTCAACTCCAGGCTCAAATGTCTCTAGGCCTCAATGCCAAAGTGTATGACCCGACCGGAGTGTTGAACCGGAATATTGATCGTACACCGGCGGGGATATCCATAACCACTATCCATCAAAAGCCGGAAAGTCGTTTTTCATTAGGTGGAGAGCTAGGAGTAGCCATGTATGCCAATGAGCATTACCAATACGACCTGACTGACCATGGATTCCCCGGAGAGTCGGTGGAAGTTGATGAGGAAGATTGCTTTTGGACTTTGCATGCTTTGGCCAGATATGATCTGGTAAAAGAGACCAACTTTAAAACTTTTGCAGAAGTGCGCCTGGGAATGACTACATTTTTTAGTTCTCGGTTGGCGTTGGAAGAAAATCCCCGGATCGATGATGAATTTGAATTCCATGGCACTGCTTTCAACTCAGGTTTGGGAGGAGGTTTGGCCATCAACCCCGGCGGCTTGTTCTCCAAAAATGCTCCCGGTAGACTTTGGATTGAAATGACCATTGGCTATAACACTGGCTCAAGAGCTACCTACCGAAACATTCCCGAGTCAGCGAATGGACAAATGTCTTTAGACGAAGGACATTACCGTTCCTTAACTAATTACGTTGACTACAGGGTGGGTGTTTTGTTTGGCCTGTAAGGGGAAGTATCAGTGCCTAGCTTTTCTCAGATAGCTCTAACTAGTGGCCCTGACGCCCAGGAGCGGCCGGTTCATACTTGCTTGTTGGAATGAGAAAAATGTGCGCACGAGAGGAGTCGAACCTCCACGCCCAAAAACGGGCACCAGGCCCTCAACCTGGCGCGTCTACCAATTCCGCCACGTGCGCATGCAATTGATAAGGGCCTCAAAAGTAGGAAGTAATTTAATTTTAAACAACCATTACCCTCCCAGCTGTTAAGGTGGCTCAAGCAGTCAAAGCCATAGTCTAGAATGTCTTTATTGGAGCACAACTATGCCACTATTGGTTTGTATCCCTGCATTTAAGCTTACCCTTGCTCCTCTCTGGGTTGGCAGTTTATATCCCAATAGTTCTGTAGCATCCTGCACTTTCTCATGCTGGGGATGACTACCTGTAAGTGAAATCAATGTGCCAGCAGATGGAAGCGATGCAGCCGGGTGGGGTGATTGACCCCAATCAATAAAGAAAGGAGTCAGCCAATCAATTGTATCGTCATTGGGTTCGGTCAACTGCCACGACAAAACCTGCCCATCAGGCAGGTTGCGACTACCGGTAGAGATCTTACCTAAGCTGATGCTATTTCCGGAGGCCAAACCAGTCAATCCCATAAGATCATCTGACTGTGCTGCCCAAGCAATCAACTTTGGTTCCTTAATTGCATCCACCCTCATCCAAAGCGGACTGGACATAGAAGTTTGTGCAGGATCAGGGGCAATGATCTCCAGATAGATATCATCTCCCAAAGCTAACAGAGCATTGTGCGTTCCCCGGCCTAGATGCTGACCACCCACCACAGCTTCCACCCCAAGCAATTCCTCCACCCTTTTAATTCCCAAGGCTAAGTCAGGGGCAGCGTATACAATATGGTCAATCCCAGCGATCATGCTTTGTCTATTGTCTTTTGTCTTTCTACTTAATACTAAATACTACTTCACCTCCCAAAGCGAATCAACAAAATACCTCTTCGAATCGTAAAAATTACGAAGGATCTTAAAACCCGATTCCCGCGCCAATTCCTCTAGAGTGCCCTGATCATATTTTTGAGAGAGCTCCATTGAGATGGATTCCCAGGCCTTAAAATGAAAAGAGGCATTGATCTGACGAATGTTTACCGTTTGATCAACCGTACTAACCAGATAACTCCGTGCCTCGCCGGTTCTGGGATCATATACCGGATAATGACGAAACTGATCCGGTTTAAAGTCTCCACCTAGTTCTCTGTTGATCCGTTCTAAAAGGTTGTGATTAAAGGCCTTGGTCACACCCTTGACGTCGTTATAAGCTGCTAATATTTTGTCTGGGTCTTTTTTTAAATCTACGCCCAATAATAAGCGATCACCTCTAGATAAATTCTCAGCAATCTGTTTCAAAAATTGAATGGCTACCGGCTTTAGAAAGTTTCCAATATTAGATCCAAGAAACAAGACCACTTTGCGCGTAGAGTCAGTTTTTCTCATAGCCGCCAACGACTCGAAATACTCCCCCTGCAATCCTTCAATTTCCAACTCCGCAAAGTTTTTCTTCAAATCGGTTTGCAATAGTTCAATCGCGTTTTTGGAAATATCAATTGGGATGTATTTAAAGTCGGTGCCTTGATCTAAAAAAAACTTCAGTAGCACTTTGGTTTTCAACCCATCCCCGGCACCAAACTCTATTAAGCTAAATCGAGAGGCGCCATTAGCAAACAATTTTAGCAATTCCTCTTTTTGCTGATCCAAAATTTCATACTCAGATTTGGTTAGGTAATACTCATCTAACTCCATGATTTGCTGAAATAGTTCATCGCCCTTTTCGTCATAGAAGTACTTGGAAGACAAATATTTAGGTTTATCGGAAAGCCCCTTCATGACTTCCCGGGCAAACTGCTGATCCATAAATTGGTTGATAATTTAAAGGTTTTCCGCCAACCTTATACCAGTGAACTGCCATCTCAGGTTGGGGTGAAAAAAATTGCGATAGGTAGGTCGAATGTGATCCTTAGGGGTAGCACAGGACCCTCCTCTTAAAACCATTTGATTTACCATAAACTTTCCGTTATACTCCCCGAGAGCGCCGTCTTCTTTTTTATAATATGGGTAAGGTCCATAAGCACTTTGGGTCCACTCCCAGGAGGTCCCAAAAAATTGGTGTGGGTCATTCTCATTCGCTATAGGGTGAAAAATATGATCATCTAGAAAATTAGCAGCAGCACAAATATCTGGTGCATAGATCCGGCAGGCAGTCTCCCATTCAAACTCTGTAGGCAACCGCATTCTCCTCCACCGAGCATAGGCATCTGCTTCGTAGTAACTGATATGACTAACTGGCTGATTCAAATCCAGTTGCTCCAAACCTCTCATGGTGTAGTGGTGCCAGGCCCCTTCAATTTCATACCAATATAGCGGTGCATTTATATTTTGTTCCTTAACCCATTCCCATCCTTCCATCAACCAGTGCTTAAAATCCTGATAACCACCTGCTCTTACAAACTCTAAATACTCCGCGTTGGTTACCAATCGGTCCATAATCCTAAAATCGTGCAGAAACACTTTATGATTCCCTAATTCATTGTCAAAGCAAAAATTGTCTCCTTGATATCCGATAGGATAAGTGCCCTGCTCCACTTCTAAATAACCTTTACCATTAGATCCCAAGTTCGAGCTGAGTGGTTTTGGATTCTTAAAATAAGAAGGAAACAGTGGATTATGACCCAGAATGTATTTGATATCGGTTACCAGCAATTCCTGATGTTGCTGCTCATGTTGCAAGCCCATTTCCATGACCTGAAAAAATCGCTTCTGGAGATCCTCATCTGTGGAGAGCAAATCCTCCAAATGTGTGTCCACATAAGCTCGGTAGCGATAGACATCATCTACATTAGGCCGGGTTAAGTTGCCCCTATCTGCCCGCAACACTCT
>JBPCUG010000573.1:0-2541 GCA_051011275.1 Cyclobacteriaceae bacterium
GGGATATCCTGCTCCAATAACTTTCTCCACTTTTCCAGTTCCAATTCAATCTTTTCCGTCACTTCTTTCTTGAACGACTGTGCCTGATCTGTAGGTCTATTGTTGCCGAATCCTGCTTGATTTAGACCAGCTAATTTGTTATTTAGCCTAATCGGAAAATTTAAGGGGTCTTGCCGGCTGCGATTTTTAGTTTGATAAAGCATTTTCTCAATTAAATCCATCTTATTGCTTAAGCTGTCAGCTTCGGCTCCGATCTCCTTCATATTTTCGTCGTCCTTTATTTTTTCTTTTACTGAGGACAACTGGCTTTTGACTTCCCGCATTAACTTTATAGCTTGGTGGGTCTCCGTTAGTTTATCTCTAACCTCAATCAGAAAATCAAACTGAGCTTCCATATCTGCCAAAGTGGCTTTTGATCTTGGATCAGCCAATATCTTAAAATCGGTTTCCATAGTAACTCCGTTTACCGTTAGTTTAGCTTTGTATTCGCCAGGGACTGCCTTTGGACCGGTTAATCCACTACCCCAAAAGATCAAATCATCGAACTTCTCTGCATCTGGGTACCTCATACTCCAGACAAAGCGATTCATTCCTTTTTCAGTGGCTAGCTGTTCGTCCTTCTTTTCCTTATTCAGTTTGTTGGTAAACTGTTTTATCAATCCACCACTAGATTCTGATATTTCAAGGGTAACCTCAGCGGTTGAATCCTGTGCTTCCTTAAGAAAATAATGAAACATAACTCCTCCGGGATGATTCTGTCCCGCATTCTTTGGAGCTGGACCAAAGCTGGGGCTTCCCATACGGTAGCTGTCCAACGGTCGGTATAGATATTGATCACTTGCTGCAACTGCCGGTGTCAGTTGGTGTAAGGGAGTAAGGTCATCGATTAGCCAAAAGCTTCGCCCCTGTGTCGCAGCGATCAGGTTGTTATTTTTAATAGTCAGATCTGTGATTGGCACAATAGGTAAATTCAATTGAAAAGGCTGCCAACTACTCCCGTCGTCAAAGGAAATATACATACCGGTTTCTGTACCCGCATACAATAATCCTTTGCGCACTGGGTCTGCTCTCACTACCCTGGTAAAATGATCCGGATCAATGCCGTTAGTGATCTGGGTCCAGGTCTTTCCATAGTCCTTGGTTTTATAAAGATATGGCTTAAAGTCACCCGACTTGTACATAGTCCCGGCCACATAGGCGCCACCTTTTACAAAAGGATCAGGGTCAATGCTATTGATCATTAGCCACTTGGGCATACTTCCAGGTGTTACATTCTCCCAATTCTGCCCCCCATCTCGACTAATATGGATCAACCCATCATCCGAACCAGTCCATAACAGATCTTTTTCATATGGCGATTCACATGCGGCGAAAATAGTGCAGTAATACTCTACTGCAGTGTTGTCTTTGGTAATTGGTCCTCCTGACGGACCTAACTTCGTAGGGTCATTACGAGTAAGGTCAGGGCTAATGATCTGCCAGGATTGTCCTTCATTTGTGGTCACATGCAACTGGTTGGAGGCAGTGTAAAGTTTCTTCGTATCATGGGGTGAAAAGAAAATCGGAAAGTTCCACTGAAACCGGTATTTCATTCCCTCTGCACCATGGCCCATTGGATTGTCGGGCCAAACATTGATGGCCCTGAACTGATTCGTTTTGTGGTTAACTCTTGATAGATACCCTCCATAGCTTCCTCCATATACAATATCCTGGTCAGTCGGGTCAATTGCTAAGTGCGCACTTTCCCCCCCGGCAGTTGACTCCCAATCACTTTCCGTTATAGCATTACCATCGGTCCGGTGCAAGATCCGCACTGTGGAGTTATCCTGCTGAGCACCATAAATGCGATAGGGAAAATGGTTATCTGTGGTCACTCGGTAAAATTGAGAAGTTGGCTGATTGTGATAGGTAGACCAATTTTCTCCTCGATCAAAAGAAACTTGAGCTCCTCCGTCATCACCAATGATCATTCTCTCTGGGTTTTCGGGAGCAATCCATAAATCATGGTGGTCTCCATGGGGGGCATTGTATTCACTGAAGGTTCTTCCTCCATCTTTTGACCGGTGGTATCGTACATTTAGTACGTATACCATATCCTGGTCCTTAGGATCTGCATAAATACGAGTGTAGTACCAAGCTCTTTGCCGAAGGTTCCTATCATCGTTTAGCTTGGTCCACTTCTCACCTCCATCATCTGAACGAAAAACTCCCCCCTCCTCTGCTTCAACCATTGCCCATACTCTTTCCGAATTAGCCGGTGATACGGTAACACCAATAATACCTAACGTACCTGTAGGCATACCTGATCTGTTACTTAGTTCCTTCCAGGTATCTCCCCCATCGGTACTTTTCCACAAAGCTGATCCTGGCCCTCCACTAGACAGATCATAGGGGGTCCGTTTAATGCGCCAGGTGCTAGCATATATAATACGGGGATTATTCGGGTCCAGAATTAGGTCTACGGCACCTGCTTGCTCATTGGCGAACAACACCTGCTCCCAGGAACCACCGCCATCCTTACTACGATACACACCCCTGGTT
>JBPCUG010000574.1:0-2650 GCA_051011275.1 Cyclobacteriaceae bacterium
AGCTCCTTTATACATTCAAGTTTTTGAAATGGCGACTGCTTAAACGCCATCCTTGCCTTGGATGGGAAGAGGCGTCTTAAATTTTCCTTTTCTCCCGATCCATCTCCTGATATCATTGCCAAGGAAAATTTGGAAGCTAGCGCATTTAACAGAGACTTTAAACCCGCTCGATATTGTTGGTCAATTTCAAAATGGCCCTTCAGGTCGTCATTGATGGTTAGGTACACTCGGCTCTTGTTGAAATCTATAGATTGTGGTGGTTGATCCGTAACAAACTGAAAGGAACCCATTCGTAGAAGTTGGTTCGCTATCATACCGCTGATACCTTGACCTGCAATTTCCTGGAACCCCTCTACTTCTAAAGACCTGTTATTGGATAAATTGAGATAGCCTGTGATCTGTTGACTTAGAGGATGGGTGGAGTGACTGCATAAACCAGCTACTAAGCTTTTCGTATTTTGGCTTAGTTTCTGACCAACATAATGAACTTTATTAGCTCCATTTTGAGTAATAGTTCCAGTCTTGTCGAAGACCAAATAGTTGATTCGATTTAAAGCCTCAACAACACTGATGTTTTTTAGATAGAAATGATGCTTCCCAAATACGCTTAAAGTGTTTCCCAAGGTGAATGGAGTGGCCATAGCCAAAGCACATGGACAAGCTACTATCAAAACCGCCACTATGGCTTTGAAGGCCGTGCCCTGGTCTTGCCCCCACCAGTACATGCCAGTCAGCACAGCAATACCGATTACAGCTGGAGTAAAATACTTGCTTATTTGATTAATTAGAGATTGAGCTGAGTGTGTATTCTTCTTAAAAGTCTGTTGATCCCATAGTTGGGTCAGGTAACTTTGGGAAACTGATTTTTGCACCTGCAGCTCAATACTGGCGCCGGCTTGCCTTCCACCAGCATAAATAAGATCACCCCTGTTTTTAAAAACCGGATGTGCCTCTCCGGAAACAAAACTGTAGTCGATAGCCGAGTTATCACTAATAAGGATACTGTCGGCAGGGATCAACTCTTGATGGCGTACTAAAATACGATCGCCCTTTCGCAATTCCCTTACCAGCACACTTTCAGATTCTTCATCTGTCAATCTGGTGGCGGCTAAAGGAAAATAAGACCTGTAATCACGATCGAAGGAAAGATGCTGATAGGTTCTATTTTGCAACCATTTACCAATCAATAGGAGAAATACCAAACCAGCTAGGGAGTCGAAGTAACCAGGGCCTACCCTCGATACTATTTCATATATGCTGCGGCCAAAGAGCGCGGTAATGCCAAGAGCAATGGGTACATCGATGTTGAGCCATCGATGCCTTAGCCCGTAGTATGCCGATTTGAAATAGTCAGCTGCGGAATAAAATACCACCGGAAAAACTAGTAGTAGGTTAAGGTAGGTGATAACTTTACTCAAAGACGGTAGATGCTGAAGGCCCAGGTATTCAGGAAAACTGAGCAGCATGATGTTGCCAAAACTAAAGCCGGCAACGCCCAATTTGATCAGCAAACTTTGATCCGCAGCATTCATTTTTTCATTTGTTTCCTGGCTTAAGCTGATATCGGGCTCATAACCTAAGCTGCTCAAAAGTTGAACTAGTTGCTTCAGAGAAACCTTTTGTGGATTGAAGTCGATCCGAGCCTTCTTCTTGGTGAAATCAACTTGTGATCGGATCACGCCGGATTGGAGTAGTGCCAGGTTTTCCAGCAACCAAATGCAGGAGCTGCAATGGATGGCCGGAAGTGAGAGGTTAATCTTATCGAGGTTGGTGGAAGAGAAATCCAGTAACTGGTCTTTAATCCTCTCATTTTCCAAATAATCAAATCGGGATAGATTGGTCTCTGGTTTTAACTTGGTCCCGGGGTATCTCTCCAATTCATAATAGTCATCCAATCCGTTTTCATGTAATATTTCATAAACGGTGAGGCATCCTTTGCAACAAAATGATTTGAAATCTTTCTCATGAACTTCTGTAGCACAACGGTCACCACAATGGTAGCAGGTTGCTAATGACTGAGTTTTCGGAGATTTGGCCAGCATCAAGGAAAATTTTGAATTCTGTCTAAATTAGGTAAGGATAAGACCAGGCTATATGACCTTAATTATTAAAAAAGATGACTTATATCATATAGAACTAAAAATCTTTGCTCCTGACCTGCCTTAGAAACATCAGTACCGGCCAAAGAACCCACAATAGCAAGGCAAAAAGGGAAATGATCAACCCCTGAGAGGAGCCGAAGAACTGGTTAAATACGGCCCCAGTATAACCTAAGAGAGCAGAAATATCCAGCTTAAGTAAAATCAAGATACGGGAGAGGTCAATAGGATTTAGCAGACTGGCTCCTAAAGCAAACTTGTCTAAAGGATAGGATTCAAAAAGTATCAATGACAGAAGGAACAACCCATCGTAAATCACGGCAAAGAATAACCAGACAACGATAGCAATACCGAACCCCTTTATCTTGTTCTCAAACCTGGAGGCAATCAAAAAAGAAAGGGCCGTAAATATAAAGGAAAGCATAGTTCCTACCACTAACAGCATCCCAAAATTCCAGATCTCCGTCGAAACCATAATTCCGTAGAACAAAAACGGCAGCCCTAATCCTAAAATAAAGCTGGCGGCTAAGGAGATGGAAACCCCTAAATAT
>JBPCUG010000575.1:0-6965 GCA_051011275.1 Cyclobacteriaceae bacterium
GTAGTAGTTTTCAGATCATCGCAATATAAAGATAATTTTCAAGGTTAGTAAAAGTTCACTTCTTTATTTTGGCACCTAAGTAAGATTTTATATGGATTCCAACCTAATCAGGAAAAAATTCCTGGAGTTCTTCCAGAAAAAGGGCCATCAGATCGTTGCATCGGCACCAATGGTGATCAAAAACGATCCCACGCTGATGTTCACAAATGCTGGTATGAACCAATTTAAAGAGTACTTTTTGGGTGACAAAAAAGCCTCTGATTCAAGGGTAGCAGACAGTCAAAAATGCCTACGAGTTTCGGGCAAACACAATGATCTCGAGGAAGTAGGGATTGATACCTACCATCACACCATGTTTGAGATGCTAGGCAACTGGTCCTTTGGGGATTACTTCAAGAAAGAGGCGATCGCTTGGGCTTGGGAATTGCTAATTCACGAATACCAGCTTCCAGCTGATAAGATGTACGTCACCATCTTTGGAGGAGACAAGGCTGACGGGCTGGAAGAAGATACTGAGGCCAAGGCATTTTGGGAAGAGATCCTGCCGCCTGAAAGGGTGCTGCCCTTTGGCAAATCGGACAACTTTTGGGAGATGGGAGATACTGGCCCATGCGGTCCCTGCTCAGAGATTCATGTCGATCTAAGACCGGAAGAGGAGCGACTAAAACAACCTGCCACGGAGCTGATAAATATGGACCATCCTCAGGTTATTGAGATATGGAATTTGGTCTTTATCCAGTTCAATCGTTTAACTTCCGGGGAGCTCAAAAGTTTGCCGGCTAAGCACATTGATACAGGCATGGGCTTTGAGCGTTTGGTTCGAGCCATCCAAAGCAAGTCTTCTAATTACGACACCGATCTTTTTCAGCCTTTGATCCAAAAGGTATGTGGCCTTGCCGGTGTACAATATGGTACCAAAGAGGAAGTAGATATTGCTCTAAGGGTTATTGCTGACCACCTTCGAGCAATTGCCTTTGCGATCGCTGACGGAGAACTACCTTCCAATAATAAAGCTGGCTACGTGATCCGGCGTATTCTAAGGCGCGCAGTCAGATATGGTTACACTTTCTTGGGATTTGAAAAACCATTTCTTTTTCAGTTAGTAACATTGCTAGCCGATCAGATGCAGGATATTTTCCCGGAGTTAAAAGCTCAAGAATCTTTCGTAGCCAAGGTGATTGAGGAAGAGGAGCTATCTTTCCTGCGTACTCTTTCAAGTGGATTGAAAAGGTTGGAACAACTAAGAAAAGAAATCAACAATAATGACAATCAAATTAAGGGTGAGATTGCTTTTGAGCTTTACGATACTTTCGGCTTCCCTTATGATCTTACTGCACTGATTGCCCGTGAGAACGGTTGGACCATTGATCAGGCTGGATTTGAAAAGGAGATGGCTGCACAAAAGAATCGCTCCAAAACCGCAGCCTACAAGGAGACTGGTGATTGGACAGTCTTAATTGAAGATCAGCCATCAGATTTCGTAGGGTACGACCAGCTAGAATCGCAATCAAATATCTCAAAGTACCGAGAAGTAAAACAGAAGGGAGAAACCACTTTTCAAGTAGTGTTGGATCAAACCCCTTTTTATGCAGAAAGCGGGGGCCAGGTAGGTGACACAGGTTATTTAGAGAATGATAGAGGGAGTGTAAAAGTGATTGATACCCAAAAAGAAAATGATCTGATCGTTCATTGGGTGCCTAGTCTTCCTGATCCGGTTGACAGCGGTCTCAGGGCGGTGGTTAATACCGATCGACGCAGTCTAACAGAAAACAATCACAGTGCCACCCACCTTTTGCATGCCGCGCTACGACAAGTTCTTGGAGACCATGTGCAACAAAAAGGTTCGTTAGTAAATGATCAGTATCTAAGGTTCGATTTTTCTCACTTTAGCAAAATGACAGAAGAAGAACTGCTTCTAGTAGAGCAATTGGTTAATCAAAGGATCCAGGCAAATATAGCGAGAGATGAAAGGAGGGAGGTGCCAATGTCTAAAGCTCAAGAGATGGGTGCGATGGCATTGTTTGGAGAGAAATACGGGGAAAAGGTAAGAGTAATTACTTTTGATCCCGATTTTTCTGTTGAATTGTGTGGGGGAACTCATGTAGATCGAACCGGAAAGATAGGGATATTTAAAATACTTTCGGAAAGTTCTGTAGCTGCTGGTGTTAGAAGGTTAGAGGCTATTACAGCCAGCGCAGCTTTGAAAATGATTGATCAAAAGCTTCAGGAGCTTGAGGAAATGCATGAATTGTTGAAAAATCCCAAAGACGCGGTCAAAGCTTTGGCGGATATTATGGAAGAAAGACGAGCTCTTAAGAAAGAGGTAGAAGCCGGCAGGGGAAGTGCATTGAAAACCATAAAGGAAGCACTAATAATAGAGGCAGAAGAAATTGGCGGTGTTCAGGTCATTGTAAAGCAGGTTGCGTTATCTACTGGTGATGAGCTTAAGAAACTTTCGTTTGAATTAAAAAATAAATTTGCATCCCTGTTCATGGTGCTGGCTGCTGATATCAAAGGAAAGCCACAAATAGCTGTAATGATCTCGGAACCACTGGCTGCCGATCGTGGCTTCAATGCCGGTGCAATCGTTAAGGACCTAGCTGCAGAAATAAAAGGTGGCGGAGGGGGCCAACCGTTTTATGCCACTGCGGGTGGAAAGGACTTGGCTGGGTTGCCTAAGGTAGTTAGCCGAGCGAAAGACTTTATCAGCCAGCATTTAACTGTCCAAAGCTAAGTCATGGAGGCGGTCACAAAGCAGAAATACCAAGCAGTTATTGGGTTGGAAGTGCATATCCAACTTGCTACTAAAAGTAAACTTTTTGCTTCCGACATTAATCAATATGGAGATGCTCCCAATACTAATATCAGTGTGATCACCCTGGGGCACCCAGGAAGTCTACCTAAAGTCAATAAGCAAGCTATTGCCATGGCGGTAAAAATGGGGTTGGCCTGTAATTCTGCCATTTCAAGGCAAATGATATTTGATCGCAAGAATTATTTTTACCCAGATCTACCAAAAGGTTACCAGATCACACAAGACAGAACGCCGATCTGTGTAGGTGGCGATATAACTGTTCAAGTCAACGATACTGAAAGGGCTATTTCGTTAAATCGTATTCACTTAGAAGAAGATGCTGGTAAGCTGATGCACATGCCTGATGCCCCCAATAGTCAGGTAGACTTCAATCGAGCCGGTACACCTTTGATCGAGCTAGTCACGGAACCAGTGATTCATGATGCGGAAGAAGCTTTTCAGCTACTTACAGAGGTGCGCAAACTGGTACGTTATCTTGAAATTTGCGATGGCAACATGGAGCAAGGATCCATGCGGTGTGATGCTAATGTTTCAGTAAGGCTTCATGATTCTGAAAAATTAGGCAAGAAGGTTGAGGTTAAGAACCTGAATTCCATTAGAAATGTCAGAAGAGCTATCAAGTTTGAAATTAACCGTCAGATAGATGTACTGGAAGCGGGAGGATCGATAGGCTCTGAGACCAGAACATTCGATGAAAAGATGGGATCAACCGCTGCTATTAGAGATAAGGAAACGCTGACTGACTATAGATATTTTCCGGATCCCGATCTGGGAAAAATCGTGATCGATGATCGGTGGTTGGAGCAGATCAAAAGTGAGATGCCTTTATTGCCCTGGCAGCTGAAAGACAAGTTTATTTCAGATTACCAATTAAAGGAGTATGATGCAACATTGTTGACTGAGTCCAAAGCACTGGCTGCATACTTTGATTCACTCTGCAGGCTCTCTTCTAACTTTAAAGCAAATGCCAATTGGTTAATTGGTCCGGTTCGATCTCACCTCAATGAGTCGGGAAATTCTATCGACCAGTTTGTGGTTGCTCCAGAAAAATTAAATCAGCTAATCGCTATGGTAGAAAATAAGCAGGTAAGCTTTTCGGTAGCAGCTCAGCAGATATTTCCTAAGTTGATTGCTGAGCCGCACAGCGACCCATTACATCTAGCAAAGAAGGAAGGTGTCTTACAAAGCAATGACTCAGAGGCCTTAGCTGCCATGGTCGAGGAGGTGCTAAGTGAACTTCCTGAGAAGGTAAAGGCCTATAAAAACGGGAAAAAGGGACTAATTGGGCTATTTATGGGGCAGTTAATGAAAAAAACCAATGGCGCTATCGATCCGTCGTTGGCCAATGAACTATTGCGTAAGTATTTGGATTGATAGATATTAGACAATAGTATAAAGATAATAGACAAAAGATATAGCAATGAGGGCGATAACACATAATACGTATGGAATTTTACTTGTGTTTTTGATAGGTTTGGTGGCTGCGTGTCAGTCTGAGGTTAGTTCTGGTGGGTCAGGACCAACTCTGAGCGGAGAAGTAACTTACCCGAGAGAGGGTTTGGTATTATTAGAGAAGTATGGTGAGTCCGATATATCAGTGTATGATACTATTGAGGTTAAGGGTAGCGGCTCGTTCTCTCAAACTATTGAAGTGGATGCTCCTGGATTCTTTCGTTTGAATTTCTATGATATTCAAATGGTAGATATTCTGATTGGGACAGAGGATCTTGAAATAATTGTCGACGGTAATAATCCCAATGGTCAATCTGCGGTGACAGGATCAAAAGATATGGTATACTTTCAGGAGTTAATCAACCTTGGAAAGCAGTTCCAGCAAAATCAAGCAAGCCTGAATCAGCAATTTGTTCAGGCTAGAAACTCCGGCGATCAGGCCACAGCCCAAATTGCATACAGCCAATTGCAAAGTATAACCGGACAATATCGGGAGGAAATAAAGTCTTTGGCCAGGAGGATGGGTAATTCCCTCGCTTTGATGCAGGTGGTGGGGCAACTTGATGGTGAGAAAGATTTTGCTTTACTGGATAGTTTGGGCGGTGTTTACGAAGCAAATCCTCCGGATCAAGCCTATACGGCTAAGTTTCTAGCCTATGTTGAGCAGTTGAGGCAGCAGCAAAAGCAACTTGAAAATATAGCCATTGGAAAGGTTGCTCCAGAAATCGCATTACCCAGCCCGGATGGTGAAGTCATAAAGCTATCTTCTCTAAGAGGGAAGATCGTGTTAGTTGACTTTTGGGCGCAATGGTGCAAGCCATGCAGAATGGAAAATCCGAATATTGTTAGAGTTTACAATAAGTATAAAGATCAGGGCTTTGAAGTTTTTGGGGTGTCACTGGACCGACAGCACGAAAGGTGGGTGCAAGCTATTGATGAGGATGGCCTGGATTGGACACAAGTCTCTGACCTAAAGTTTTGGCAATCAGAAGCAGCACAGACTTATAGAGTAACAGCAATCCCTGCGTCGTTTTTATTGGATGAAGATGGGGTGATTATAGCTAAGAACTTGCGAGGCCCGGCTTTGGAGAAAAAGGTGGCTGAGGTTATTGGCTAGTTTCGTTATTCAGGAAATAGCAGTTGAAGATGTTGCCACAACTTCTTTTTCTTGCTACGATCCTGAGCGATTTCGGCTAAGCTATCAACCAAAAGCCATTGTTTTCCTTTTACTTCTTCTACTTGATAGTAATTATGCTGTTGCTGAACGGGTATACCAAAACAAAGTGCTTTCTTAAAATCAATTTCTTCAAAATTTGATTTGTTGGCATTGACAATGGCTACGTCATCGTAAGTCAATTCCACAGAAAGTAAGATCTTTTGCAATACCTCATCTTCCTCAGAGGAAAGAGAGGTTAAAGTCAGATTTGAGACTAAGATCAAAATTCCTTGTTTGTTGTTGCCCCAAAATGATGGCTCTTTTTTAGTCTTACTATCTTTGATCAGATAGACTTCCTCATTAATAAACAAAGGTAAAAAGGCATTAGATGTCATACTAATCAATGTTAAAAATGGATTTAAGCTCGGTTGCTTGCTCCGGTTTCATCCTTTTGGCCAATACCAACCGGAGTTGACGTCTTCTAAGTGCCCCTTCATATAACTCTTTTTCTTGATCAGTTTGTGGTTCAAGTTCGGGAATATCGATTGGTCGGCCTCCTTGGTCAACAGCAACAAAAGTAAAAAAGGCCTGGTTGCTAGCAAACTTATGGCCAGATGGAATATCTTCGGCCCATACTTCAATCACCACCTCCATAGAAGAACTAAAGGCCCTGGTAACGTGCGCTTTTAAAGTAACTACGTTTCCTAATTGAATAGGCTTTGCAAAAGAAACGTTGTCAACCGATGCAGTTACCACAATACGATTGGAGTGTTTCTGAGCAGCAATAGCTGAAACTATATCCATCCAATGCATCAATCTGCCTCCCATAAGGTTGTTAAGTGTATTGGTATCATTTGGTAATACCAGCTCGGTCTTTGTGACCAGTGAATCTTTGGGAAATTTCTTTTTTCTAGCCATAATTTTTTTGAACTATTTCCACCCTTCCGCACCAACCAGAGGCACAAAACTAAAATAATTATGGGTCTTTTTTATCAATTTATTCTCAGCTGTCTTTTTTATACTCACCATTTCCTGTTGCTTTTCATCGCCAACTGGAATAACTATGACACCGTTTTCCTTCAGTTGGTTAATTAAAGGTTTTGGTACTATTGGGGCGCCTGCGGTGACCACAATTTTGTCATAAGGGGCGAAAGCTTTGAGACCCTTCGACCCATCACCTAAGAACAAATTTGCTCTGTAACCCAATTGGGGCAACAAGTGCTTGGCTTTTTGATGGAGTAACTTTACGTATTCTATGGTATATACTTTGGCTCCTAATTCCAGCAAGATGCAGCATTGATATCCAGAGCCAGTTCCCACTTCCAATACTTTATCACCTGGTTTGATGTCTAACAAACTGGTTTGTACAGCTACTGTATATGGTTGGGATATTGTCTGGCCAGAGCCAATAGGAAATGCTTTATCCTGGTAGGCATGTTCCAAAAAAGCTTGATCGAAGAAAATATGCCGAGGCACTTTGTTGATGGCGTATAAAACTCGGGGGTCGACAATGCCTTTCTTTTGCAAAGTCTTAACCAGGGC
>JBPCUG010000576.1:0-2612 GCA_051011275.1 Cyclobacteriaceae bacterium
AGAAATGGCTTACCAATTAATAAATCCATTAACTTTGGTTTATGGAATTGGAATAAATAATAGCTAGCAGCTAACATCATATATGAAGTAATGTTCCCTATCGGTCGCACTACTCATATACACAACCGTTGTACGCCATTAAAAATGAAGCCCAGTACGTAAACACGACTTATTGGACGTTGAAATAAATATCACCAAAAATCTGAAGAACCAGTTTCAGCGATATTTCAAACTGAAGGAGGTTAAGGGAGAATTTTTTTTTAGATTCAACTATTGGCGGAGGTCGCAGCATGGAATTTGTGGACTTTCCCGGCCAAATGGAATTTTATCATTTCAAAAGGTCATATTTCAAAATTCCTATCAATATGAAGTCGGTCAATCCAATCGATACAGAATGGTTCCTCATACACATCAATCTAGTGTCTCCTGACACGGTGTTAAACGCATCATTTCCAAAATAATGTAAAACCCTGTCAAACAGCCAGCGTAAAGTAAGAAAACGCGAAAGCGGGGGTAAGCAAAATTGCGTTTCATTTCGCGCATTAAAAAAACAAGGTAATTTCAGTAAATTTTCCGTTCAAACAATTGCATAAATGTCGTTCCTTGAATTTTATAACTCAGTTTTAAACACTTCCATTTCATCTTATGATGATCTCCCTTTTCCAGTCGAAAAAATTCATTTTAAAAGAGGAGCTTTTATAACGAAGTACGGACAAGTGGAAGATGCTGTATATTTTATAAATGAAGGCATTGTTGAGATGACCATTAAGAGTTATATGACCGAAAAGATCATTGACTTTTTTTTTGAAAAAGAAATGGTATCTGGTTTTACTTCGTTTTTAACCCAGCTTCCCACAGATGTGCAAATAATAGCCTCAATGGACGCTGAAATAGAAATGATCAAGCGGCAGGATTTGATGAAAGCATATGATACCTCTCTGGACGTCAACAAGTTTGGAAGAATTTTAACCGAACATGGCTACATAAGAAAATCGAATAGAGAAAAAGACCTTTTGACCAAAACGGCGGAAGAAAGATACGCTGAAATGTTTCGAACACATTCCCAATACATTTCTTATATACCAGTAAATAAAATTGCAAAATACTTGGGTATACACCCTGAAAGCCTCAGTAGAATTCGAAAGAAAATGAATTCCTAACATAGGTCAAGCCTGATTTTTAGTTTAAGTTTTTCATCGCAGATACTTTTGTGATCTTAAATAACTTAACTAAAGATCATGGAAACTTTAATTTCTCAACTACCAAGCCCAATAGAAATTCTATTGGACCCCATCTCATTACTTGTTTATGCCATCTTTGGAGGGTTGTTCCTCTGGGAATCGTTATTTCCCGCCCGTAAGTTACCACAAGTAAAATTCTGGAAACTTAGAGGCTTGGCCTTCTTCATAGCCTATATGGTCCTTACCACCTACATTCCTCTGGTATGGGATGACTTTTTTGCATCCTATCAATTAGTGAACCTCAGCTCCTTAAGCTTACCCGTACAGGTTATCCTTGGAATATTTGTATTTGAACTGGTGCAATATGGCTGGCACATAAGTATGCACAAATCGAATTTCCTATTTAGGGTCTCTCATCAAATTCACCATAGTGCAGAAAGACTAGATGTCTCCAGCGCTTTTATGTTAAGCGTAAACGATATGATCGGACTGTCATTAGTTGGTTCGATTAGTTTTGCCCTGGTTATGGGCTTATCTCCCCAAGCCATCACTGTAATTATACTAACTCTAACGTTCTTTGGTGTTTTTCAACATGCCAATATTAATACGCCTAGATGGTTAGGCTATATCATTCAGCGTCCGGAAAGCCATACTATACACCATGCAAAAGGAATACATAGGTATAACTACACTGATTTGCCCATTATAGATATGCTGTTTGGAACCTTTAAAAATCCCAAATCCTATGAGCATGAAACAGGGTATTACCTGGGAGCTTCTGACAGGTTATTGGAAATGTTACGCTTTAAGGATGTCACCTCACCCAAAGAAAAATGAGCAAGGCATTCAAGAATAATTCGATTCGAGGCCCACTTAACTCTTGGGTTTTTAAGGTCCTCTCCCGATATATGGATCATCTTTTCGGAAAGTCCAAAAGATGGCTCTTCATGGATCATCCGGAAACAGTAGTTGAAATCGGTTCAGGAGCGGGAGCCAATATGAGATATCTTAGAAGGGGAACCAAATTAATCGCCATTGAACCGAATGTTCACATGCACGCTAATCTTAAAAGGAGTGCTAATAAATATGGAATACATCTGGAGATAAGATCTTTAATCGGAGAATCTATTGATTTACCGGATAGTTCCTGTGATTTTGTGGTTAGTACTTTGGTCTTATGCACAGTTGAAGATCCTAAACAGTGCATTAATCAAATTAGCCGGATCTTGAAAACTTCGGGAGTATTTGTATTTATTGAGCATATTAAGGCTCAGGAAAATTCGATATTAGCCTTTGTCCAAAACCTTATTCATAAGCCTTGGCATTGGTTCTTCGAAGGTTGCCATACGAATCGCGACACAAAGTCTTTATTAGAGTCAAGCGGATTTAGCACGTTGGAATTAGAAGAGTACAATTTATACTCACCATTTA
>JBPCUG010000577.1:0-7028 GCA_051011275.1 Cyclobacteriaceae bacterium
CTCCAAAGCCAAGCACACCTACAATCCGGCAGCGAGAATACAATCGGCACCAAGCCAATGAACATCATCGACAGACTTGGAACCGCGCACCTAGGCAACGGAGCCCAAGATCTACTAGCACGGTTAAGCGCCCTAGAAAAAGGGATAATTGATTGGATGTGCCAGTAACTCTGCTCAAAATGTTATTTCAGTTACAAGGCTACTCAATGCAAAAAGTTTAATCCAAGCCAGACATGCTTCAAAATCAGAACAAGGAATTGGCTCGCATCTTTGATGAGATGGCAACTATATACGAGTTCTTGGGTTTTGAGAACCGCTTCAGAGTAATGGCTTATCGCAAGGCGTCCTATGTAATTGGTAGTTTGCCAGAAGCGATTTCCCATTATCAGGAGAAGGGTAAACTTGAAGATGTTCCTGGAGTGGGTATCAGTATCGCGGCAAAAATTAGAGAGTATTTACGAACTGGAAAAATCAGCAAATATGAAAAGCTTAAAACTAAAGTTCCGCACGATTTTATTGGACTACTAAAAGTGAAAGGGATGGGACCTGAAACCCTAAAACGATTTCATAGGGAACTGGGAATTAACACTAAAACAGAATTAATCACTGCACTTGAGGATGGTCGAGTAGAAAGCTTGGAGGGGTTTAAAGAAAAGAAGGTTAAAAATATATTGAATGGGTTGCGTCAAAAGGAATTGATAGAAAAGCGAATCGTTTTGTGGGATGCGTTAGAAGTTTCCGAAATGATGAAATCGCATTTAGAAAAGCTTCCGGAGGTAGAGCGGATCGCTGTAGCCGGAAGCATCCGCCGGGCCAAAGAAACCATCGGCGATGTGGATCTGTTGATCCAGGCCAAAGATAATGATCGTAAGAAGATACTAGATCATTTTGTTGGATTGCAGAATGTAGAAAAAGTGTTACTGCGAGGCAATAAAAAAGCTAGTGTGCTTATCAAGGAAGCAAATAGGCAGGTGGACCTTAGGATATTCAGAAAAAAAGAATGGGGTGCAGGATTGCTATATTTTACCGGCTCAAAAGAGCACAATATTCACTTGCGGAAGATAGCCATTGAAAAAGGCCTAAAAGTAAATGAATATGGGATTTTTGACTTAAGAACAAACGAATACTTGGCAGGTGCTTCAGAAGAGGAGATGTATGCAGCTTTGGGGCTAGTCTGGGTGCCTCCGGAAATGAGGGTGGAACAGGGAGAGATTATGCTGGCTGAAACTAAAAAGTTACCCAAATTGGTAACGCTAAAGGATGTAAAAGGTGATCTGCAAATGCATTCTAATTGGTCCGATGGGACCGATCCTATAGAGGAGCTAGCTCGCTATGTAAAAGGCAGTTACACCTATGAATATATTGTTTTAACTGATCACTCGAAATCTACTCGGGTTGCCCGGGGGTTGAATGAAGAACAATTTGAAGCCCAGATTGAAACTATTAAAAAAGTCAATGCTCAGTTGGGAGTCAATTTTGTTAAAGCCGGAGCTGAGGTGGATATCTTGACAGATGGCTCACTAGATTTACCAGACCGACTATTAGAAAAACTTGATTGGGTGGTTGCATCTATCCATTCACAATTGAATCGTGATAACACACAACGGTTGATCAAAGCTTGTCAGCATCCTTTGGTCCATGTGATTGGCCACCCCACTGGTCGTTTAATTGGAACGCGCGAGTCATATCCATTAGATGTAGAGGCTGTTATACAAGCGGCATCCAGCACCGGAACAGCCTTAGAGATCAATGCCCAACCACTGCGTATGGATCTCAACGATCGTTTGGCCAGTCGGGCTCGTGAGTTAAAGGTAGCTTTAGTAATTAGCACTGATAGTCATCAAAAAGGGAATTTTGCCTTTATGTCTTTAGGGGTCGCTATCGCGCGTAGGGCCTGGTGCACAAAACGAGATATTTTGAACACCAGAAATTGGACAGCTTTGGAGAAATTCAAAGCAACGAAAAAGAAAAAAGCGGAACTACAGCAAACTAATCATGCATGACCAGTAAAGGAATATCCAAATGAAGCGCCATCTTTTTGGTCAAACTTCCTTTGAAAAGCTCCTTAATCAAACTATGTTTTCTTGGGACCATGGCCAACATGTCAATGTTATGGGAAGTTATATAGTCAAGGATCCCCTCCTCTGCATTTTTATTGGAAATTTCATGGTAGGAATGTTTGGCTTCTTTCAAATAATCGTCTAGCTGAGCAGCTTCGAAGGCAGTGTCAACGCTTATTGGTTCCGAAGTTAGATTTACATTGAATATTTCTATTTCGGAGTTAAATATCCGACCTAATTCAGCCAACATACTGGTTTCAGAAGGATTCTCCAATGACTTATAGTCGCTGGCAAATGCCATTTTATCAAATCGGGTTTGAGTATAGGTTTCAGGCACGACCAATGTAGGTACTTCAGTTTCCCTCAAGACCTGAGCTGCATTTGATCCAAAAAGAAGCTCATTAAAACCTGTAGCTCCCTTAGTGCCCATAACTATCAAATCAATGTCCTTGGCTTTAGCCCGGTCAATAATGCCATCTGTAACGGAGATCATCTGTACTGTTTCCGTTTCGGCGCCTAGCAATTCTGGTTTGCGCTGTTTAAGTTTATAAAGATGCTCTCTCATGATCTGCTCTAGATCGTTAAGTGATTTGAAATCAATGTAATAGTTGACCTCTGTATAAGGAATAGGCATGAGGCTTACATTTAGTAAGCAAAGCTGAGCCTCCGTTCTTTTTGAGATCTCAAGGGCAAGCTCCAATGCATTTTCTGCGCATTTGGAAAAATCAAATGGGACTAAAATCTTTTTAATTTTCATGGCCAAGCTGTTTTATCTGATTTATACTTATAAATTTATTAGAGTCCTGTCTTTAAAGGGATGCTTTAAATCATCGATGATCATGATTCTAATCATGCAAGGACTTTAAATCGCTATGTACTTTTAAATGAATGAATTAAGCTGATGTAAAAATGGAAAATCTTAAAACTTGGTTGGTGGGCTTGGACTTCACTGACATAGATCAAACATTGATCGCCTATACTAAGGAGTTGACCAAAAAGATCCAGCCTGAAAAAATATATTTTGTGCATGTTCATCCATTCTGGCCTGATGCTATACACGTGCATTTGCCGAAAGAGGCAAGGGAGCCAGATCTAGAATCATTGAAGGAGAAGATGCAGTCGGCAGTCCATGAGGAATTCCCGCCTTCTGATCAGTTAGATTTCAAAGTATTTGAAGGCAGGCCCTCTTTTGATCTTTGGCGGGAGACGTATCTGCTGAATATAGATCTGTTTATTGCTGGTAGTAAGCCAAAGCATAAAGGCAGGGGCATTATGCCTAGAAAGTTTGTTAAGAAATCATTTTGTTCGGTGCTTTTTGTACCAGAAGGAGCTTCAGTGGAGATGGAAAAGATATGGATACCTACTGATTTCTCTGAATATAGCGCCTGGGCTTTTGAGGAGGCAGAGCTCATTGCTGGGAGTTCGCCCAACGCTCAGTTGATCTGTCAGCATGTATATGAATATCCACAAGCCTACTATTATCATGATTTTCCTCCTATGGACGTTCAAAAACTGATCAAAGAACAGGCTGAAACCTCTTACAAAGAATTTCTTTCAGCGCTTAAACTGAAAGAGACTAAAATCTCTCCGGTATACAATCTTAGGGAGCATACTACCATTGCGCAACATATACAGGAGGAGGCCGAAGGGCAATCTGCAGATTTAATCATAATGGCATCGGGCGGAAGATCAAGGCTGTCACAAATGTTTTTGGGGAGCACCACTGACAAATTAGTCCAGTTGGAACACACAATTCCTGTATTAATACTGAAACACAAGCAGCGACAAGTGCGGTTTTGGGACCTTTTAACTGGGACCTAATAGCAGATCATGCTAGCGTTAATCTATTTATTGCTGGGCTTAATCGGTTTATGGTTGGGAACCGAATTAATCATTAGAGGCGCTCTCACTATTGCAGAATATTACAAGTTATCCCACGTCTTCATTGGCCTGACCATCTTGGCCATAGGCACTGACCTTCCGGAATTGATTGTCGCAATTGATGCTTCTCTGCTACAGAATAGTGGACAAGAAACTTCAGGGATCATAATTGGTAACGCTTTAGGAAGTTGTCTTAATCAAATAACCATTGTGTTAGGAATAGCCGGAATGTTGGGATACCTGACGCTGACTAAAAAAGCTATTAAGCAGGACGGGCTGGTACTTGTCGGGGCGATCATCCTATTTTTCTTGGTAGGATTTGATGGAACTATCTCTACCATTGAAGGCTTTTCGTTGATTATAGTTTATCTGATCTACTACGTGAGACTCCTGTACGGGGAGAAGGTACCCGAAAAACTAAAGAAAGAGCTACCTAAGAAAATTTGGCAGAACCTGATATATCTGCTAGGTG
This sequence comes from Cyclobacteriaceae bacterium, assembly GCA_051011275.1. Taxonomy (GTDB): domain Bacteria; phylum Bacteroidota; class Bacteroidia; order Cytophagales; family Cyclobacteriaceae; genus JBPCUG01. The sequence continues at coordinate 4,414 of JBPCUG010000577.1, forward strand.
GCATTGGTTTGGTGATCTTTACATCGGATGTAGTTGTGAACAATGCTATTGCTTTAGCGGAGTTGTGGGATGTGCCTCAGTCATTTATTGGTATTGTCTTCATCGCTTTGGGTACCAGCTTACCCGAACTGGCCATCTCGTTAAACGCAGCACGTAAAAAAGCCGTTGGCTTATCTGTAGGCAATATCATTGGAAGCAATATATTTGATCTTATGGTGCCTGTGGGAGTAGGAGCCAGCCTGTCAGACTTAGATGTTGCAAGTAACCTTCTTTGGCGAGACCTGCCTGTCCTTTTTCTTGTAACAGTGGTTGTGCTGATCTTCTTCTCAAAGAAAAAAGGACTTCAAAGAAAAGAGGCAATCAGTCTGGTGGGTATCTATTTGCTATACGTCATCATAAAAGTTCTTGGATTTTAAAACAGCGCTTTGCCTGAGGAAGCTTTAAGCATGTACACCTTCAGACACACCAAGCTTCCGTAGCATCGGGGTTTTTTTATCTTGGTGACCTTGCATACGGTAGATGATGTTATCTAGCATCGTTATGGCCTCATTGATGTGCGAACCCTTGCCTAACATAACACAATCCGCTCGTTGTGCCATGGCCGCATCAGTGATCTCAGCTCGGGAAGGTAATCCTACCTTGGTTTTTCCTTCTAATACTTGAGTGGCCCAGATTACTGGAATGTGAGCTGCTTCACATAACCATAAGATCTCTTCTTGTATCTCTGCGAGTCGCTCCCAACCGCATTCAATAGCCAGGTCTCCTCTAGCGATCATCACTCCAACGGGGTAGCTTTTCATTGCAGCTAATAGTATCATAGGCAACTGATCAAAACCTTGCTGGGTTTCAACTTTTAGTATAATGCCGATCGGTTCCTTTACATATGAACCCAAAGCTTCCTGCAAATCCATTACATCGCCAGGCCCTTTGACAAATGAAAGGCCTACCACATCTGCTTGCTGCGCCACAAACTGAAGATCTTTTTTGTCTTTCTCAGTAAATCCATGGATGCTGAGATAACTGCCAGGAAAATTGATCCCCTTGTCACCACGTAATTTGCTACCATTAGGTTTGGTTCTTATGATCAACACTTCCAGAGATTCTTCGGAAGAGGAGATTACCTCTCCGGCAATTTTGCCGTCATCTAAAAGGATAGGAACTCCAGGTTTGATATCCCTAAATACTTCAGGTAACGTGCATCCAATCCGGGCAGGTTCAAGAGTTTTTCCCTCAGTTTCAGTTCGTGCATGGCTTCCGGGATCAAGCGAGCTAGTAAGTAAAAGTCGGTCCCCTATCCTAAGAACAAGAGGATCCTCGATCATTGGCAGGACTCCAACTTTAGCTGCTCCTTTCTCGTGACCATTATTGTCGATTAATTGCAAATTTGTTCCAGTAGTGATGTAAGCGGACTTATCAGATTCCAGTATTATATGCCCCGCAGTTACTGCTTCTACTAATAATTTGCGCTTTTTACCTCTGGTGTCTTTGAGATGGATCCACTCCTTTTCTTTGATTTGATTCAACCAATTGCTATTTACTGGTAGGGACATTTCATCTAAGGGCGTTTGCCCTTCTGGAACCAGTTTCACACGACCTGGCTGAACTATTTCTCCTACATAGTTTCGCTTTGGTTTGATGTGCAACACCATTGGCTTGGATGCTAATGGACCAGTCCGCACTTTAGGGCCGGCCAGATCCATGGATATTTTGCAACTTTTCTGGTGCATTTTATTGACTCTGTTCACTTGTCCGATCATTTTTGTCCAGACTGGGGCACCATCGTGTGCGCAGTTAATTCGAGCCACGTCCATACCGGAAAGAATCAGGTCCTCTATCAGTTGGGGATCATGGGCAGCTTCCGTAGGAAGAGTTACCATAATAGGGATGACCCGTTTTTTTCTAAACCGTCCAAATAGTGCTTTGGTATTAGCTTTTAATGATTTCTTTCCCTTTTTAAAGGCTATAATTTCTTGGTTCAGGTCGGAGTATTGCCGATCGTTCATGCCCACTAAGACTTTTTTTACAGCCAAAAGAGTAGGAAGCACATGGCCTTCTGCTCTGCCCAGTGAGGATAATCCTAGGGCAGCCAGCTTATCCTGTAATTTTCTTATATCGAAATGCCTGAAGGCAATGTAGTGTACTAAATTCCGAGCGCTTTCACGATATTTGGGATGCACTTGACCAATAGTAGCCTTAAACTGTTCTTCATTTTTGTAGAGGTATTCAAGAATTTCATCTATCTGTTTTATCAAGTCTTCAACGTCTATTTGATTGCTCATGATCTGGTTAATATTTCTCTAGTTGCTCTCTTCATTTCTTTTTTTTGTGAAAGATGCTGATCTTCTGCACTCTGGGGCTCTTCAACACTGAATATATCAACTTTCGACTTCTTTCCACGTAGCGGAATTTCTCCTAAAAACTCTGTTTCATATATACCCAAATTCGGTATACGTGCCAGAAAATCTCCGGATATCAATAGTCTTTTGTGATAAACATTGCACTGACCTTGGATGCGAGAAGCTGTATTTATTACATCTCCATGGTAGGCGATCTCTCTTTTGATGTCACCCACCTCGGCCACGGTTATTTCGCCTCCATTGATCCCGGCTTTAAAC
>JBPCUG010000578.1:0-4112 GCA_051011275.1 Cyclobacteriaceae bacterium
CCCAATAAGCGGTGCCATAAGGTTGACTTTTGCGTTGACCTACCAGTGCTTTCCAGCCAAAATGTTTGCTTTCACCATCTTCAAAAGTAGCCGGAAATATCATAGGATCGAAAGTGGGAACCTTCGATTCAGTACAAAAAAAAGAGTCGTAACCATGCATAGTAGGAATGCTATAGTGTTCACGAAACTTTTCTTGCCCTCCTCGATTGGCATCAAGGGTTGTTCGGGTTAATGTGCCTAAATGCCATTTGCCAAAATGACCTGTACTGTAACCTTGATCTTGCAATAGCTCTGGTAACGTGATTTCGCCTTCCATCATATGGCCGGTATTGGCGTGGGAAATGCCCATCCTCAATGGATTTCGTCCTGTGATGACACTGGCTCTGGTAGGTGAACAAACTGGAGCAGCAGCATAAAATCTGTCAAGAATAATTCCCTGGCTGGCTAATTGATCAAGATGAGGTGTCTTTAAAACTTCATTGCCATTAAATCCTACGTCGGCCCATCCCTGGTCGTCAGTCATGATCAAGATGATGTTTGGTTTTTGCGCGGATGCCGGATGAAGAAAAAGACAGAAGAGCACGAATAAAAATATGGGTCTAAGAATTCGCATAGCCTACTGAAATTACATATAAAATGCTGAATAAGGAAAATTTGAAACTGATATCTAGTGGCCAATGAATTACCGATGGAAGACTCAGTATTCCCTGAAAAACAGCAACGCAATTGCTGAGTCAAGCGTACTAGTTGAAGGCTTGCTTAAGAATGAGACGTTCCTTAAATAAGTTGCTTCGATTCCAACAATTGCAAAGTCGACTTTACAATAGCGTCGGTGCTAAGAGTTGCACGGTTGAAGGTAACGTCAAAAAAAGCCTCTTCATAAGGTTCGTTGGTCATGTGGCTTATAAATACTCTCCTGCATTGATCGTTTTGTTGCACCAATGCCAGCGCCTTCTCTAAAGATATTCCCTTTGATCTTCTTAAGTATTCTACTCGCCAGGCTAAGGGGGCCTCCAGCTTAACATGCAGCGATCGATCCAGCGACCTGGTTACAGCAACCCCAGCTCGGCCCACTATAATCAGGTTTCCTATACGGGCGTACGAGGTTACTAAGTCTCTAATGCCCTTTTGGATCTTTTTGTCAACTAAACGATCCATGGAATATGATGATATAAATTCCTCCAGTAACGTTTTCTCGTGAGGCTTAAGCGCATGTTCTACCTCATAGGGCTTGCGTTGCAATGCTTTTGCTGCTTCGGTAACGATTTCTTTATTCAAGATTCGCCAAGGCCGATTTTTAAACTGCCCCGATGGATTGTTAGTAATTTCGTTCAGGAGTTCATTTGCAACCTCATTGGCGCGGCAGCCAAAATCTCTTGATATGGTGATCACAGGGCCTGGTTGCAGTTGTACCTCTTTTTGATGATCTCTTTGTTTGAAATATTCCTTTAAATCAATTTTCATGGCTGTAACTGGTCATTTATCTAATTTAATCAATTCAAGAGATAAAATAAAGGGGTGAAGCCATGCTTGGGAACAGCCATTGATGGACTTCAGAACTTCGAGGCTCATCTATCCTCTACATAGAATTCACTCCAGGCTATTGTTTTGCCTGTTTGAGCCGCATGTTTAGCGATTTCCAGGATTTGAACTACCACTTCATTGTTCTCAATGGAAGAGGGATCAAAATGTGGAAGTTGGTATTGTTCTTTTACTACCTTGGCGAGTAACGAAAATGGATCATTGAATCCCTGGTTCAGGGGTGGTGCTTTTATGGCATAAGGGCCTTCTTTTTCACTTTCCATTACCTCCATCACTTCCCGGTTTTTACAAAGAACATAGCCGGCCTTACCATAAACCTCCATCTCCTTTCGATTATGTGACCAATTCCAGGAAGCTTGAATGATCACCTGGGTTTTGGGATAAGTGATCACGATGGTGGCCTCATCTTCTACCTTTGGGTAGATGTCTGGTTTTATTTGTTGGGTAACGCAGGCAACCGATTGTGGCTTTTTTCCGTTCATCAGCCAGGTAGCTAAGTTGGCTCCGTAGCAACCAAAGTCAGTCAGTGCTCCACCTCCGTTCATTACCGGGTCGGTCAACCACTCTAGAAATTCCTCACTACATCCTATTTCCGCAGGCCCGGGATGTCCGGTGTGAAAAATAATTCTACGGATGTCGCCCACTTTATTTTCTTCGTGGATGATCTTATATGCTTCATAATTGCTCCCATACCAGGACGTTTCATAGTTGGTAAGCAAGTGTATATTATGTTTTTTCGCCAACGCGATCATTTGTTTGGCGTGCTCGTAGCTAACCGCTAATGGTTTTTCTACCATTACATGAATCCCCTTAGGTGCACAATATTTCACTACTTCCAGATGATCATAGATAGCGTTGAAGGCGGTAACCGCTTCGGGTTGTTTGGCTGCCACCATTTCTTCAAGGGTATTGTAGACAAAGTCCATGGAGTAACCATATTGCTCACTGTGCTTTTGGGCCAAATCTCTATTCGGTTCTACTATACCGACGATCTCAATATCTCCAATGTTTTCTCTGCCCAATATCCAGTGTACATGATCGTGGACCAACCCGACCACTCCTACCTTTAATGGGGGAGGCTGTTTTTGGATGGTTTTTTGCGCACTAGATAGGAAAGGAAGAAGTAATAGTCCAAGCAGTAATCCATAAAGTGTTTGGTTCCGGTTTATTTCTAGGTTGTCCATGCAGTTGTTGGTTGATCCGTCGATGAAACATGCTAAATATAAAATAATATCGGAGTCCTGCCAACATTCCAAACTGCCACGTCATTGCCGACCATCCTTTTGGAAGGACTCTGTCAATCCCCAGGCGAGTGGGTCCGCCGCTGGCAGGTTGCAATAACTAGCAACTTCAGGCCAGCTGAAGTGCTTCAAGTTGAGTTGTAACTCTTGAGGTAGCATATTGGTCAATTTCCAGGCACAATTACAAACTTGCGATGGATCAGAAGTCCTGACCGCGGCTCCCTAACTAATTATTACAAACCGATTTGTCTCTCGGTTACTTTTTTAGTTTTTCTATCTTTTCTGAAACTGACCCTCGCTCCCCAATCCTTATGATCCCCATTATCACTTTGACAATAATTCCTTGGGGAACTATGATCTCAGCATTTTTTGCAACTTTTTCATCTCTTGATCTTACCAATGAAGCTAGCACATCCGTAGGTTGGTTGGCAATGCTTTTGGCAAAATTCCAGGCGCCATCTCTGGCTAGTTCCATACTAAAGTCAATTAAAAAGTCGTCGACCTTTTTTGCCTTTTTTAACAACATTAGGAGGGTAGGCCAGATCTTTGCCAAATCATGTTGCACATCGTTAACAAGGGACGACAGTATTTCGTTTATTTTGCTAAAATCATTTTCTAAGTCATCAATACCGGTATTCCTTGTAATTTCCATAGCAGCGATCCCCAGATCAAGATTAATATGTGCATTAATCCCCATCAGTAAATGTTGTAGCACGATGAGCCAGTAATCAGTCGAAAGTTCGAATGCTTTCTTCCATGATTCAGTAACCATTTCTTTTTTTTGATAAGAAGTATAAGCTTCTAAATACCGGTTGGCAAAAACTACATCCAACTTCTCCATTCTTGGCCCGTTTTCAAAGAGATTATTCTCAATCCCTTCTTTTATTTTTATTGTAACTTTCTGATACAAAACGGCAAAGTAACCCAAGGGATCATTGCTGCTCTTCGATGCCTGTATGATGTTTTCTAAAATTACAATGACTTCATCAATCGTACTTGCTTGCATCTTTAGGATTTAAATGGTTCAATGCATTTGGTTAATCGTTGGAGGGTAGGAGCGTGTAATGCCCATGAATGCACATCCATTTGTCATTTTCCCTTACAAATATTCTGGTTGATTTACCGTGGGAAGCAAAAGGCTCCCCACCCGTAGTGCCAGCATCAGACCAATAATATACGATCCAGGCCGCATCACCTTTGATGGTTATCCGTGGTTCCTCCATTTTTGTACGAATATCAGACGAATTTTCCATCCAAGCTCTTATGCCTTTAATTTCTCTCTGCTTTCCAATTCTTAGTGTTGGGTCTGTTTCGCCAAACTGAGTAAAG
>JBPCUG010000579.1:0-14930 GCA_051011275.1 Cyclobacteriaceae bacterium
ACTTGAGACAGCTCAGTTTGTTCACGGGGAAGATGGTATGGGCGATCTTGGATTAGAGCTGCAAGGAAGGCACCCGGAAGCCGGAGATGCGATAGAGGTGATCATCAACACGGTTCATAAGTTTCCTCGCCAGATCGAACTGGTGACTTTGGGCCCACTAACCAACATTGCTGCAGCCATAATGAAAGATCCGACTATAGTAGCAAAGATAAAGCAATGTACTATTATGGGAGGTGTTGGTATTGGGCATGGGAATATTACTCCGGTTTCAGAGTACAACATTTGGACCGACCCCGAAGCGGCAAAAATTGTATTTGAGTCCGGGATGAAAATAAAAATGGTTGGCTGGGATATTTCGCGCAACCATGCTTGGGTGGACAAAGCTGAAGCCGATCGGATCAAGGCCTTGGATACACCCCTGGCTCACTTTGCTGTGGATGTCCAAAAGAAGGTAAGCAGTTTCGCCATAGGTACCTCAAAGTTACCTGGTTTCGATCTTCCTGATCCCATAGCTATGGCCATCGCTTTGGACCCATCAGTAGCCACTATAACCAAAAATCTGTGTGTTGAAGTGATCTTATCCGAAGGGGTAACCAGAGGACAAACGGTGGTAGATCATACTGGAGTCCTGCAAAAGGAACCCAATATTGAAGTGGTGCTTGAGGCTTCCAGAGAAACTTTTCTTTCCATGTTGCACAGCGCGCTAAAATAATTTCAGTCAATCCATTACCTTGGCTTGGTAAAGTGAAATACAATGAATTTCCATGAGTTGCCCAAAGTTGAGCTCCATCTACACCTGGATTGTTCCTTGAGCTATGACCTGGTAAAGAAATTACGGCCGGGTACTACTGAAGAAGATTATCAGCAATCCTTTATTGCTCCACCTAAGTGTACCGACCTGGCTGATTACCTTTTACGCGCTGTTAAAGGATTTGAGCTTATGCAAACCAAAGAAGCACTTCGCTTATCGGTATTTGACCTGTTCGAGCAGCTGCAAAAAGACAGGGTCATTTATGCTGAGATCAGGTTTGCGCCATTTCACCACATCAAACAGGGGCTAAGTCCGGAGACCGTAGTATGGGAGGTAAATGATGCAGTGGCTGAATGTGTCAAACAAAGCGGCATTAAGGCAGGCGTACTTCTCTGTACACTGAGGCACTATGAAGAGGCTAGGAGTATGGAAACGGTTAAGTTGGTTAAGCAGTTTAAAGGAAGCCATGTAGTAGGGTTTGATATCGCTGGGGATGAGGCTGGTTACCCAATTGATGCCCACACTAAGGCATTTCAGTATGCCAAAGCCTGTAACATCCCATGTACAGCTCACGCCGGAGAGGCCCGAGGCCCTCGGAGTGTGCAAGAGACCGTAGAACATTTCCAGCCACGAAGGATTGGACATGGAGTAAGAAGTGTTGAAAGCGAACGATTGCTTGCCCAGCTAAAAGAGAGGGATATCCATTTGGAAGTTTGCCCAACCAGTAATATTCAAACCGATATTTACCACCGGTTAATCGATCATTCAGTGGACAAGATATTTCGGTCCGGTGTGTCAATGAGCATTAGTACGGATTGCCGTACCATTTCGGATGTCACTCTAACTTCTGAGTATCAGGGCTTGAAGAATAATTTTGACTGGAAGCTTGAACATTTTCGAAAATGCAACACCGAGGCTATCAAAAGTGCATTTACTACTGAAAGCGTAAAAGCCCAACTCTATAAGCAATTAACAGATGGTTTTGAAAAGTTTGTATCATGAAAATCCTAAACTTTGGTTCGGTAAATATTGATTATGTGTATGAGGTGCCTCACTTTGTTCAAGCAGGAGAGACTTTGCCAAGTACCAAGTTGCAAACCTTTATTGGTGGGAAAGGTTGCAACCAAAGTGTCGCCTTAGCCAGGTCAGGAATGCAGGTTTATCATGCTGGGTGTATTGGAGAAGATGGCATTTGGATAAAAAAGCAATTGGATACATGGGGTGTGAATACCTCACTTCTTAGAGTTGCTGAAACGGTTACTGGTCATGCCATCATTCAAGTAAGTCCATCAGGGGAGAATGCAATTGTGCTTCATGGTGGTGCTAATCATTCGGTTACCTCTGATCAAATAGATCAAACCCTAGCTGTTTTTGAAAAGGGAGATATATTACTGCTACAAAATGAGATCAATTCTATCCCAGATATCATATCGAAGGCATCGGCAAAACAGATGACCATATTTTTCAATCCGGCACCTATGACCAAAGAGGTGCTTCAGTACCCATTGGATAAGATCGATACATTTATTGTTAATGCAATTGAAGGTAAAGGACTGACTGGTATGGCCGAGCCTGAGGAAATATTAAGAGATATGAACACAAAGTATCCTGACGCTGCTACTATCTTGACTTTAGGTGCCAAAGGCGCTATATCTGATAAAGCTGGGATCCTGCAGAAGGTAAAAGCATTAAATGTAACGCCAGTTGATACAACTGCAGCCGGTGATACATTTATCGGGTATTTTCTGGGTGAGTGGGCTTCTACCGGGCTTGTTGAAGAAGCACTAGACCTAGCCAACCGAGCTGCAGCTAAATGCGTAGTTAAAAAAGGAGGAGCAACTTCAATTCCTGATCGGGATGAGTTGACCTGAAAATGGGGTTGTGACTGCAGTTCTAAAATAGTATCTTACTGCTAAACTTGAATCGAAACCTTATTTATGAGACGGATCATTGTACCTACTGACTATTCGAATGCGGCTTGGAATGCATTTTTATATGCAGTTGAATTGGCTGGGCACCTAGAGGGTGAAATACTCCTTTTAAACGCTTATCACGAACCTCATGGGAGCGCTACTACCATGCACATGTTGGATAAAGTGATGCAGAAGGATTCGGAGAAGGGAATGGAAAAATTACTTGAAAAGATCGAAACAACCGGCGCAGCGGCTAATGTAACTGTCCAAGGAAAGTCTGTACATCTAGGAGTAGTAGATGCTCTAAATTCACAAATTAAAGAACACGATCAGCAGTTTATCGTAATAGGATCTTTAGGCGAAACTGGTGCTCTGGAAAAGATGATTGGCAGCACTGCTTCGGCCGTAGTAAACAAAGCTAAGTGTCCGGTCTTTGTTATTCCTCCAGATGCCACCTTTGTTCATGAAGGGAGGCTAGTATACTCGGTAGGCCTCAATCATGTACCTGAAAATGAAGATATAAGTCTATTAATGCAGTTAACCAGGCTAACTAGTTTAGAAAGGCTTGATGCTGTACATGTGAAGGATGGTAGTAAAACAGATGCCGAGATCCGTTCTCTGGTTGACTCGCTTTTTAAAGACATCCCTTTCGATGTGCACATTATTTCCGGTGGTGATGTCGCAGATGTTCTAGCTGAGTATGTCGGTGAGTCGAAAAATGACTTGCTGGTCTTGGTGAAAAAAAAGAGGGGGCTGTTGCACCGTATCTTTAAGGAGAGTGTGATTAAAGAGATTACTTTAGGTGCTGAAAGACCTTTGTTGATACTTAAGGCTCAGCAATAGGATCAATATTGATGTAATTGTGTATCGAGAAGAATTGGCAACCCTTTGTTGTTACTGCTCTATGGTTGCTTAGGTATGCTTACACGATACTATGATTCGATTTTTTTTAAAGAGTTCTTGCCTTATTTTTTTGCTGCTTCCAATTAAGCTTGAAGCCCAGGAAGAGCAAACATTGTTTAAAGCTTTCGGTGATATACCTGAGCGAGCCAGCAAGCATTTATACGATGGGTTAGCTACTGCAACAGTTGCAGCGCAAAGGGTAAAATTGATCGACACCATTGCCCTTGCTCATTTGCGCCTAGGCAATACCGACTCGGTCATTTTCTACGGTGGTCTTTTAAAAGATGAGGTTGATAAGTATGAGGCGGACATCCCTGGGAGTGAGCTATACCTCTCTAAAGCATATGACTTTTTAGCCAAAGGTAAGCTTCAGAAGGGATTGCCTGATGAAGCTTTAAAATACAGACTCGAAGGAATAGACATTGCGTCAACTGAAAAAAATGTTTCTCAGAACCACGTTCACAAACTTGGTTTAGGTGCGATTTATTTATTTAAGAAGGAATACGAACAGGCATCATCTTTATTTGAGGAGTGCATTTTAAAATCAAATAATGAAAGTATTGTTGCCGCAGCCTATAAGTTTTTAGGTGATATTCAATTCAGCAAGGAGCAGACTGATAGCGCGACTCAATACTATCAAAAAGCGACCGACTTGGTGGGCTCCAATGAAAACAATAAACTACATTTTGAAGTAAAGTTAAGACTTGGGCAGGCTGCAAAACGTAAAGAGAACTTTAGCCTAGCCGGTGACTATCTTATAGCAGTGAAAGATAGGTCTTTGGAGCTTGGCTATTATGATCTCTATATCGAATCAGTTCTGCAGTTAGGAGATGTCTACTATCAACTTAAGGATTATCAAGCTGCAGAAATGACGCTATCGACAGCATTGGTAAATGCTCATAATTGGAGCCGTTTGGAAATGCAAAAGAGGGTGATAAAAAAACTCATCGATGTAAATGTGGATCAGGAGAATTACAAAAACGCCTACGCCTTGATGACACAGTTTGATGGGGTAACTAGTGAAATTATTCGGAATCAAAACCGAGAAGAGGTGAAAGAACTTGAGATTAAGTACCAAACCCTTCAAAAAGAAAAGGAAATATTGTCTCTGCAGGAAGAGCAGCTTTTAAAAGAGGGTGAAATAAAAAGACAAAAAATTATTAAGAACGCTGTTTTAATAGGATTTCTGACGGTACTAATTCCTGTAATCGCGTTACTCTATGTTTACTACCAAAAATTACAAGCCAAAAGTCAATTGAATATCAAGCAAGAGGAGGTAAATAGGCAGAAGGTGACCTCGCTTATAAAAGAGCAGGAGCTGAAGCTAGTAAATGCATCCGTTGCGGCACAAAATCAAGAGCGGCGCAGAATAGCAAGGGAATTGCACGATAGTATTGGGGGTAATTTGGCCGGGATCAAATTACAAATGGCCAAAGGCAAATCAGACGCAGACCGACAAGAAAGGATCATGCAACAGCTGGATGAAACTTATCATCAAGTCAGAGAAATCTCCCATAATCTAGTTCCGTATAAATTCAACACCGACACATTCACATCTCTAATCGATGAATACATAAGTAACCTGGACCATGCTTCTACTCCGGAGATCGTATTTATACCTCATCCTAAGGAAAAAGTAAATGGCCTTCCTGAGTACATGCAAATAGAGATTTTCAGGATTTTGCAAGAACTGTTGACCAATGCTTTAAAACATGCCAAGGCAAAAAACATTGAAATGCATCTTCACATTCATGGAGGCCACATCCAGCTGTTATTTGAAGATGATGGTGTAGGTTTTAATAACCACGGAAATACGATGGGGATCGGGTTGGAAAACATAGAGGATCGATTGAAAGCCCTGAAGGGTAAAATGAATATCGATTCTGCGCCAGATCGCGGAACCGCCATCACAATAGAAGTACCTCTGAGCTATAAGTAGTACAGGGTAAAACCTAAAGGTGTTTTGATTAGATTCATAGCTTATCTACTGCCACATCTGCTAGGAGTCATTTAAGGCACAATATCCCATCCCTGAAAACAGTGGGTTTTTGTTTTCATGGTAATTGGTGTTTTTATCAGTTACCGGTTTCCTCAACTTTGACATTAATTACTAACCTAAAAAATTAATGTCATGATTTATGGAATCACTTTAATCCTTTTAAGCATTATTGCAGTACCTTCTTTGATACTTTCCAAAAAACCTAATGCCGCAGAGTTATTAGCAAAAATTGAACCTTATCAGGGATGGATAGGGATCATCTTTTGCTTCTGGGGTGTGTGGGGCATTATCTCTGCAATTTTGAATCTTGGTTGGCTTACTTCTGCACCTATTTGGTGGGGCACATTACTAGCAGGTAGTATTGTCGAAGCTGGGCTAGGGTTTATGTTAGGGTTTGGCCTGATGAATAAAATGTTCCTTGGTTCGAATCCTGCAGCTCAAGCAAAGGCCATGCAACTCAGGGAAAAGATTGCTCCCAAGCAGGGTAAGCTGGGCGTGTTAGGCCTCATAGTTGGCGGGTGGATGATAGCAGCCTCATTTTTATATTCAGTTGCTTAGTAAACCCAAATCAAAATGAAGTATTTATTCATAGTTGCTATAATATTTTCAAACCTCTTGGTTCAAGCACAAAATAGTAATCCAATGGAAAACGTAATTGAAGTAATCAGTAGCATAAAAATAAAGAAAAGCGTCTCTAGGTACAGGACCAGGATCACCTTAAGTTTGGATCAATTGTACTATACTGACTCCGATTGCAAAACTATTGAAGAGTTAACGGAAAAGTATTTTGATAAACTCAAGTCCAACGGCATAGATCCTCGAAAGTTGGTTGAAAGCAAAATAGATTTCTTGAGCTCAGGTTATCAAAAGGACGGAACCATATTTGATTTTGAGACATCTTCAGAAGAGGAAATTATGAATGTTCTCAAAGCCCGTGTTCCTGGTGTACTGCCTTCATACATCGAATACCAACTAACCTTTGATGATAGTACTTATGACGAGATAGTGTCTCAGAGTCTGGAGGCTGCCAAATTAAAAGCATCGAGGATAGCTAAGGCAAATGATCAAGGTCTAGGGAGGATCATATCAATTTCCGATAACACTCCTACACCAACGGTATGGAGCAGCACACACGACCATAGATATGACGAATATTTTCAGCTGAAAGTGGTATTTGAAATGTTATAATGCTTGCCATTTTGCACCGGCGGGAATTCTCGTCGGTGTTTTTCACAAAATACCGGAGTCACAAGTCAGAGCTTCGCATTCACTTCCTGCAATAATTGGTTCCCTAGCATTATTTTTTTACTATTGGGGATGAATTTTTTTTATTTACCCGGATTGACTCCAACCAAACTAAATACAATGAGATACAAATTGATACCTGTGTTAGCAGGACTTTTTCTTGTTATCTGCTCAAATACTTATGCTCAAACTGATATGGTAGAATCTAAAATAGACGCGTTGCTAGAGCAAATGACCCTTGAAGAAAAGGTAGGGCAAATGAATCTATATACCGGCTTTTGGGAGATAACAGGACCAGCACCTAGTGAAGGGAACGCCAGGCAAAAATATGATCATCTAAGAAACGGCCTTGTTGGGGGGGTTCTTAATGTTTCCGGTGAGGAGAATGTACGCAAACTGCAGAAGATGGTGGTTGAGGAATCCCGATTGGGTATCCCACTACTTTTTGGCTACGACGTAATACACGGACATAAGACACTTGCGCCTATTCCTCTGGCCGAAGCAGCCAGTTGGGATTTAGAGGCTATTGAAGGATCGGCGAGAGTGGCTGCGATTGAAGCATCAGCTTTGGGTATCAACTGGACATATGCTCCCATGGTTGATATCTCTCGAGACGCGCGTTGGGGACGCGTTATGGAGGGTGCTGGGGAAGATCCCTATCTGGGCAGCCTAATTGCCGCAGCCAGGGTCAAGGGTTTTCAAGGAGAAGATCTGTCGGCTGATAATACTATCGCCGCTTGTGCCAAGCATCTCGCTGCTTATGGGTTTTCAGAAGCAGGCAAAGACTATAACACGGTTGATATTGGCACTTCAACTTTATACAATATGGTATTGCCGCCTTTCAAAGCCGCTGTGGATGCCAATGTGCAAACGGTAATGAATTCTTTTAATATCCTTAATGGTGTTCCCGCAACGGGCAATAGCTTTTTGCAAAGGGATATTTTAAAAGAAGGCTGGGGTTTCAAAGGATTCATTGTATCTGATTGGGGCTCAACCGGCGAAATGGTAGCTCATGGGTTTGCCAAAGACCTTGAGCAAGCCGCGGAGATAGGTGCGAATACCGGCTCTGACATGGATATGGAATCGTATGCCTATATCGGACACCTAAAGGGGCTGGTGGAGTCAGGAAAAGTGGAAATGGCCAAAATTGATGATGCGGTAAGAAGAATTTTAAGGGTAAAATTTGCTTTGGGTTTATTCGATGACCCGTACAGATATTGTAGTAAGCAAAAAGAGACAGAACTGATCTATCACGAAGATCATCAAAAGGCCGTTTTAGAAATGGCCAAAAAATCCATTGTACTTTTAAAGAATGAAGGCCAATTGTTGCCATTAAAAAAGGAGCAACAAAAGATTGCCGTGATCGGGGCATTGGCCGAAGATAAGAATAGCCCCCTAGGAGGTTGGCGCCTAGGTTCCGACGATAATACAGCAGTCTCCGTTTTGGAAGGATTAAAGACCTACACCGATCAGGTGAGCTATGCCAAGGGAGCGGATCTCATTACGGCACCGGCCACCTTTATCAACGAAGTGAAGATCAATCAGACCGACAAAAGTGGTTTCGATGAAGCAGTGGCTTTGGCTAAGGGATCAGAAGTTGTGATCATGGTGCTTGGGGAGCATGGCTTTCAAAGTGGGGAGGGGAGAAGTCGCACCCAAATAGACCTTCCTGGATTGCAGCAGGAATTGTTAGAGGCAGTGTATGCAGTGAATAAAAATATTATCCTGGTATTAATGAATGGCCGGCCGCTTACCATTACTTGGGCGGATGAAAATTTGCCAGCTATTTTAGAAACCTGGCAGTTGGGAAGCCAAAGCGGAAATGCTATCGCACAGGTACTTTTCGGAGACTACAACCCAGGGGGTAAACTGCCTATGACTTTTCCGAGGAGCATTGGCCAAGTACCTATCTATTACAATAATTATAGTACCGGCCGGCCTAATGAATTGCCCGATCTGGTATTTTGGTCACACTATTCGGATGAAAGCAACAAACCCCTGTACCCCTTTGGCTATGGATTGAGTTATAGTCAGTTTGCCTATAGCAACCTTAAGGTCGATGCTGCCGACCCCCAGTCGGTAAAAGTTCAAGTGGATGTTACTAATACAGGAAAGGTGGCCGGAGAAGAAATAGTGCAATTGTATCTAAAAGATCCTTTTGCCAGTGTCGTACGGCCAGTGAGGGAGTTGAAAGGATTTGAAAAATTTTCTCTTGAACCTGGGGAATCAAAAACAGTCACATTTACTTTAACCGAAAAGGAGTTAGGCTTTTACAACAACCAAGGTATTTGGATTGTGGAGCAAGGAGCTTTTGAAGTTATGGTAGGAGGTAATAGTCAGGAGGGCTTGAAGGGGGAGTTTGAATTGAAGTAGTTTCTGATAACCCAGACTATGCCCTACTTTAACACCTCCCGCAGAAACATGATTAGGATACTTCTTATTATATTGTCAAGTTCAACTTTCTACTCGCTTGAGGCCCAGGAAAATAATGGCTCTTTCCAGTGGCCGGTAGGAAAACAGGCCGCATTAAGCCTTAGCTTTGATGATGCGAGACGATCAAATGTTGATATAGGCCTTGAGCTATTCCGAAAGCTGGACACTAATGTTACGTTTTATGTGGTGCCTGAAGCTATGAAAGACCGATTAGATGGTTGGAAGGAAATAGTCAAAGAGGGACATGAGATTGGGAACCATACTTTAGTGCATCCCTGTAGTGGTAACTTTGCCTGGTCCCGTGAACGCGCACTGGAAGACTACAGCCTCGATTCCATGAGGAAGGAGCTTGTAAAAGCAAATCAGCAGATCGAAGAACTTCTTGGCGTAACACCTATATCATTTGCTTATACTTGTGGGCAAACATTCGTCGGCCGAGGAGATAGGACACGCAGCTACGTCCCGTTGGTAAACGAACTTTTTGAGTCAGGCCGTGGGTTCCGTAACGAATCCAGCAATGATCCGACTTTTGTTGACCTGGCTCAATTGCAAGGCATTGAATGTGACGGGATGGATTTCAAAGAAGATGTGTTGCCCATCCTAAATGCCGCATTGGAAAACGGGAGTTGGGTCGTATTAGCTGGTCATGAAATAGGAGAAGGAGGTGTGCAAACTACAAAGGTGAAAATGTTGGAGGAATTAATTGCATATGTGCAACGACCAAATAGTGGGATTTGGTTAGCCCCTGTGCGAACTATTGCAAGCCACATTCGAAAATATCAAAGGCTCCAAAACGAGAAGTAACTTACCAAATTGATCCCGTTAGATTGGATTGCAGGTTGAATAACTCTAATAACCTTTCTCTATAGATGAATACTTTTCTTTCTATTTATTCGTATTAGAGAAAATCAGGTGATAAACGGTTATGCAAAAAGCACTCTATTTACTCATGTTAATGGCATTGGTGTGCCCAGATACACTATTTGCACAAAGCTATGGTACGGCCGCGGGGTTACGCTTGGGGAATAACAATATTGGGCGGACCGCAGGGTTGAGCGTGCAGCAACGAGTCATGAAAAACATCACGGTTGAAGGCATCCTACAGACCGACTTCAGCCGGAATACCACTTTTCACGCCTTAGTCGAAAGACACCAGGGTATTTTGACCAAACGACTGAATTTCTATGTGGGAACCGGGCTTTCATTTGGCAAGGAAGAAAGTACGGTAAAAAATAGGGCAGAAAAGGAGATTATTACGAGTTATGGCAATACTACTTTAGGTTTAGATGCAATTCTTGGTTTAGAGTTTACTGTTGCTAATTACAATTTGTCTTTAGATTATAAACCTAATTTCAATCTTGCAGGAAAAGAGCAGTGGTATAGAGGCCAGATTGGGATCTCAGCTAGATCCGTTTTGGTAAAAGGGGCAGCACAAAATAAACGTAGAAGGCAACGTGACCGTATTCGGAAGCAAGAGGATAAAGCAAAAGCCAAAGATGATAGGGAAAAGAAACCTTGGCTTCAGGATTTTTTCAATAAGACTTTCAAAAAGGAGAAAGAGTGACCTTTTGAGGTTGGGAGTTGCACGTACAGGTTACGGGTTAAAAAAACCACAACCTGTAGTATTACCCATTCCTTCGCCCCTCCAAAATCTTATAGAACGACCGACTGTGTAACTCTTCCAGGGTAAGCCCTGTAGTCAGTACATCCTCTTCACTTAGCGCACCGCAATTCAATCCCCTTAAAAAATAATTGAGCAGCCCTTGACCAGTGGCCGCATCATCAAATACTTCCCCGGTTAGTGTAGCTCGGGCTGATTGCTCGACAAACGATTTTAGTCGATGTTGCGCCTTTTGGTAGCTTTCCAGAAAGAAGGTGTAAATCGCTGCGTATCTTGTAGGAAGTTGACTTGGGTGTAAATCCCAGCCTTGGTAAAGCCCTTTCCAGAGAGAGTGACGCGTATGATCATAGGCTTTCTTCCAGGTGCGATGTACCACCATCGTGTTTTCCGTTATTTGTTCATGGGTCAGATGGTCTCCACGATGAGGACCAATAGGCATTACATTCGTGGCGCCATCGGATAACCAGATACCGGTCCCTCCTAAGGCCACCTTCATCACATAGTGAGCAAAGTCACAAACAGGATGGCCCATATCTTGATATTTAGCGGTGATGTTGTTGGAGGCGGTGTAGTCATACGTACCAAAAGCTGTTGCGATCATACGCCCTTGACTTGCTTCAATAAACTTTCGCAATGGGTTTTTGCCATGATCATCCATTATCGCTTGAGTGGTCTCAACCATCATTTCGCATTTCAACGAATTGGGAGATAACTCAGTATTGGATTCTAGTAGTTCGAAAAGCCTTACCAGCGCGGTTACCTGTTCAGGTATTGTTACTTTGGGCAACATCACCACAAAGTTATCAGGCAATTTACCCGATGTTTTTTCTGCCAAAGCAGTAATAAAAAGATCTAAGGTGCGCACCCCTCTTTCTTTTAGATCCTCGGTGAAAGATTTGATACGGATACCAATAAAGGGAGGGAGGCTCTTCTTTTCCATGCCTAGCGCTACCTCCTCTGCTGCTTTGATGGCAGTAGCATCTTCTTCCTCCCATCCGCGATTGCCGAAGCCATCCTCAAAATCAATACGAAAGTCTTCGACTGGCTCTGATTTCAATTTTTGAAGTACTTTATTATAAACACTGTGAGCCAACCAACCCGGACCTGGATTATGAGACAGCCGATCCTCATAGTTCTTTATTGCATTGGGTTCGTCAGGCAAACCTTCATGACCAGGCAAGTTCAAAGCTTTGGCAAAGGCAACGAAATTGGGAGCGTAGGTTTGTAATGTATTAAGCGCTACTTGCCCCATTTTTTCAGCGGAATTCGCCTTGAACAAATCAGCTCCCCCATAAACAGTGTGCACCGGTTGGCGGTCAGGCCTGTCACCCGGATAGATCTTCTGAAAGGTTTGGTTGGCCTGGCCCAATTGCAATAGTATTTCGTCCTTTTGTTGGTTTGGAATAGATGAAAGCATAGACTCAGATTATTGCTAACTGCCTCGGTATGTTGAGTAGCCAAACGGGTTTAAAAGCAAAGGTACGTGATAATGTCCCTCATCCAACGTTTCAAAAACGATGGACACTTCGGGATAAAACCCTTTTATATTTCGTTTCTTATAATAAGCTCCAGTAGCAAACACCAAGCGATAACTACCTGGAGGCAATACCTGCTCAGCGGATAATAGACCGGAAACTCTTCCGTCGGCATCAGTTATTCCACTGGATAAAATCTGCCATTGATCCGGCCCATCGGGTTTTTGCAAAGTCACAGAAATGCCTGCTGCAGGTTGGCCTTTGGAAGTATCTAAAACATGGGTAGTGATCTGACTCATGATAAAAGTTTGTTCAATCTCAATTTGGTAATTTTATTTTGTTCTCCCATAGCTATTTTTAATTCTTCTTTTGGACTATTGGTCAGGCGTTGTTTTAGTAGACTTAGTATCTCACTCGCTGATTTCCCCGTAGCGCAAACGATAAATATATAACCAAATTTCTTTTCATATTGCTCGTTAAGCAAAACCAAATTTTTTAGGATGCTTTCATTAGCAACTTCAACACTTTTTTGTTCATCCTTTGACCAGGCTTCTGTATTGGCAAATTTTTTACCAAGGCTTTTCGTATCCCCGATCTTCGGATGATGACCAAATGCTTCCAGCCAATCCTTTGGTGTCAGTGAAAACCAAATCTCTTCTGCAAGTTGTTCTATTTCTTCCTCCGATTTAAAAGGCCTTCGGATCAGCAAACGGCTAACCCAATTGCTCGCACCGCAACACTTAGCCAAAGCTTCCCTGGCCTCTGCCTTTGTTAAAAGATTGAGTTCTGATAGCGTCATCTAATCTTTGCTAAAATGACCCCACAACCTGAGACGGCTGATGCCTCCATCAGGAAAAATAGTCAGTTTCACATGAGTAAAGGGTCCATGGTCTTGAATTTCATTTTCAAATACATGCTCATGGTGAGCCTCTAGCTTGGAAGGTGGCAGTATTATGCCCCAATTACATTTCTCCAAGTTAGCATCGCTATCCGAAACACACCCTTCTAGCTGGCAGCTATCAGGATAGTTTCCCTTAAAATGATGTGTATCGATAACGATCATTTCTGGGCTTCCCTTGCAAGCCAATCGGATAATCACCCAATCTTGATTGTTTGGAATACGACTTCTTTTGGTTTCCCAGCCATCTCTCATATTCATACCTTTTCCCGGCATTATGATATTGTCCATATGGCTAAAAAACATATCATTACAACTTATGGCCTTTCCCCCGTTAACAGCGGCAACGAGATCGATCGCTTCATTGTCTTTCACTTCTCTCCAATCTTTTCGCACTTCACCATAAACTTTTAAGCGCGCCACACCTCCATCGGGATAGATATGTAGTTTGACATGGGTCCAGGTCTGGGAGTTATCGACCTCAAAGAAATGTTGGCTACCAGGGTCTAATGCCGATTTTGACAATAATTCAACCCATTTGGCATCTTCAGGGTTTTCTTTTTGGGAAAAACAAGCCTCTATAGAACAGTGTGGCGGATGGTTACCCAGAAAGTGATTAGTGTCCACATCGAACCCTTTGATGACACCTGCTACTCCCAATTTTACGATGCACCAATCGTGACCAGGCGTTCGCTTTCTTCTGCTTTCCCAGCCGTCCATCCACTTGCCATGCTCAGTGTATCTATCTGCTATGAAAACACCACGTCCTGGCTTAATAAGGTTTGCCATCGGCGCAAAGAAATCATCAGAACATGCTATAGCTTTACCCCCTAGCTTTTCTGAGGCTAGGTTGATCAACTTGGTGAATTCAGGTGGCTTTATTGCTTTACTCATTTCTAGACTTTAGAACAATCGAACCTTTCGGTGAGCTAAAGATTCCCTGATCGTATACCTTGTTACCATTGACATAAGTTTGTTTTACCATTCCATTTAAGGTCAATCCCATAAAAGGGGTCAATTTATGCCGATGATAAATATTCTCCTCTTCTACTTCAAAGCACTCCTCCGGATCCCATACCACTAAATCAGCATCATACCCAGGGTTTAGCTTACCTTTTTTATGATCCAATTTAAGAAACTTAGCCACATTTAGGCTCATCAGGCGAGCAATGTCTTCAACGGACATACCTCTCTTTGATGCTTCACTCCAGATTGAAGGCAAGCTGAATTGTAAACCAGCAATTCCACCCCATGCTTCTTCAAAACTTCCCGATTCAAGCGACTTCATTGCCGGGGGAGATGGAGAATGATCGGTTACAATGAAATCAATGATCTGCTCCTGAATTGCCTGCCACAATTGCTCATTATTTTCCTTTTCCCGAATCGGTGGAGCACACTTGAAAACAGTCGCCTGATCAGGGATGTTCTCCGCATTAAAGCAAAGATAGTGGGGACATGTTTCTGTGGTAATTTGGTATCCCTTCTTTTGCGCCTCGCTGATGCTAGCGATGGATTGGGCTGAAGAAATGTGGACCACATGAATATGATGACGAAATTCCTTGGTTAGCTCAATAAGCATATCGATCGCACGGTCTTCCCATTCCTTAGGTCTGGATCCTAAGTAGGCTTGATAGCTATCGGGGTGTTTTAGTAAAAACTGCATACCGTCATGTGGCACATCCAACTCAGCAT